>CANHJY010000091.1 GCA_947461185.1 Flavobacteriales bacterium | reverse complement strand
AGAAACACTTCTTCAAGATCGTTCATTATAAAAATATTGGTGGCTTTCTAAATTCAATTTTTGCAGCACTAAATATCGATGAAGTATTTCTGATACTTAACAGAAAACTTTTATTTCCGCCAATTGGAGTCCAAAAGAATGATAATGCCCAACAATGTAAGTTTCTAGAAAGTGAAATTCTTGTATTCGTAATTTTCAATTCCTTTAAATCGAAATTAGCTGTAGAGCTTATATTCCAACGCTTAGTAAAGCTTATATCACAGGTAGCCACTAGCGTTTGAATTTGTGTAAATTTATCAGGATTCAAAAGGGATCTATTTGTATTGTATTGTATCGCATATACATGTGAAAAATTCATTTTCCAAGGGATATTGAAGTTTACCATATATTCTGGATGCAAAGCAAAATAGTTGAAGTCAGCATTCCAATTATCAGAAAGTATTTCTTGCGTTTTATCTAACTCTTTTCTTCCTTTTTTCGAGGTAATTGTCAAGGTGGTGGTTAAATCATTTCTTAAAAAACGCCCTAATCTGTTATTGTAACCTAAGGCATATTGTGAAACACTTTTTCCTGTGGAATCTATCCAGCCGTATGGGCTAAAATTTGAACCAGCAACAATGTTGAGCCAATCAATTGGATTGATCCGAAGTGATATATTGATGTCAGAAAGGTTCATAGAATCTTTTAGCAAGTCGTAGTTTCCAGTTAAGGATAATTGATCGACTATAAAATTCTTTTTGAAACCAGTTACGGTATCCTTGTCTGATTTCCGCTTGAGTTCAAAAGTATTATTGATTCCGAAGGTTATTAATCCTGCAGTTGAGGATGCGCCGCCAGTGTATATACTTCTTTCAAAAGGCGAAAAAGTAACAGCGCTTTGATTTACACCAACATTTTTGGTTACCAAATCATTTAATTGAGGGACATACCTAAAACCGATATTTGGGGTAATGAGATGTCTCAAAAGCGGCTTTTTCTTCCCAATAAACTTATAATAGGCATAAACTACGGTGGTAAGTTGCGCATTGAATGATAAATCGTGAATCATTCCAGCTTGACGAACAGTATCAATTAAAGTTTCATTGTTAAGGGCGTCATAAGTTTTATCGATTTGTTGAAAGTTTAATTTTGTCGAATAATTAATTGACGGATTAAATTTAATTGTTCCTTTAAAAAAAGCACCTGTAGTTTGAATGCTAGCTGAATGATAAATCCCATTGAAAAATTGCTGACCGATAGCATTTAATTGATTGGCTTTGAGCAATGAATCACCAAAAGTACTCCTGTTTTGTCCTTCAAAATTGTAAACAATTCCTACCCTTTTTATCATTTGAGAAAATTCCCCAGTCGATTTTACAAGATTTTTGAATGGAAAGAAACGGGTAACGTTGAAATTAAATATTGGGGATACTAGGCTAATGTTCTCGGATAAACTATTTTGTCTTACGGAAAGCTTTAATCCCATGTTTATTGGTTTGTTTCTGAATATTCTATTCAAATTGACATCCGAATTGAAGCTGTTATTAAAGTAGGTTTGGTTTAAGGGGTCAAGATTATTTTTTGGATTGTTGTCGGAAATAAAATTAACGTTGGATGAAAATCCCCAATTAGGATTGAATTTAGGATCTTGAATATGTGACCAATTGACTACAATTTTATTTTGATTTGTACTGTCCGGAAACCCACTTTTAAATTGCTGAAAACCGATGTCAAGTGTTCCTCTGAAACCATATCTCTTGGCATAATTCAAAACATTTCTTAGCCCCCAGCTTCCTCTTGAGTATAAGTTACCATAAACTGAAGTTTGAAAATTATCATTAATTGGAATGAAATATCCCAAGTTTTGAACGCCGAAACCATATGCCGATAATGGAATGAGCTCTGGGAATAAAATTCCATGCGTTCGTTCTTTTTGTTGTGGAATAATGAAAAACGGTAAGCCAATAGGTGTGGGAATACCTTTTACCCATAGATTCATAGGACCAGTAACAATACGTTCTTCCGGAATCATCACGGCTTTAGAAAGTTGGAAATGATAGTGCGGTTCGTCTAAATCACAAGTTGTGAATCTTCCATTTTTGAAATGCAATTGCTCATTTTCTTGTCTTTTTGCTTGTTCCATGTACAAGTAGGTCTCCTCTTGTTTTAATTCCAATTCTCTAATAAAACCCTTTTTAGTATCTAGATTATATCGAATACTGCTTGCTGTAATCTCTTCACCTTCATCCTTGAATGTTGGTAAACCAGTTTTTAAAGAATCATTGTCGTAACAATATGTAGCGTAAATTTCGTTTAATTCAAGATCGAAGAGAATATAACAAGCATTAACGGTAAGTTCAGAATTGTAAACTTCGGCATCACCGTATAGATGAATTCGTTTGTTTTTATAATCCGCTACAATTGAATCCTTTGCTTTATAGAATACTTTTTCCTCTACAGCACTTTCTGCAATTTTAATTGTGTCGTTTTGAATTATTTGCGAATAAAAGGAGCTGAACCGACACATTATTAACAATGCGCAGAAGAAAAGTAAAATACTGTAATGTTTTTTTAAAAACAATAGCAATTATATTTGATTAATTCATTCGTTTTTTAACCTTGCAAATCTATTAAAAATCGAGCACTGACTTGGAAAAAAATAGTACATATAACGTTTTAAAGTCATTTTTATTAGTTACTTCTTTTTTTGCGGGAATAGTTCATGCCGTTTCTCAGGAGTCACTTCTTAAAACTATTGTAATTGACGCTGGGCATGGAGGTAAAGATCCTGGATGTCATGGCGCCTCTGCAAATGAGAAAACAGTTTGCCTTTCAATAGCCTTGAAACTAGGTAAATTAATAAAGGCAAAGTATCCTGACATCAATGTGATTTATACTAGAGATAAAGATGTTTTTATTGAGCTTAATGAAAGAGCGAATATTGCAAATAGAAATAATGCTGATCTTTTTATTTGTATTCATGCGAACTCTGCTAGTCCGTCAGCATATGGCGCTGAAACCTATGTATTGGGATTGCATCGTACAGAGTCTCAGCAAAAAGTTGCTGAAAGAGAAAATTCAACCATTTATCTTGAAGATGACCAAGGAGAGAAATATAAAGACTTTGATTTAACACCTGATGCTTTGATTGCCCGTCAAATTCAACTATCGGTTTTTTTAGATCAGTCCATTAGTTTCGCTGATAAATTGCAAAAGGAATTTAAGAAAATTGGACGTCATGATAGAGGTGTCAAACAGGCTGGATTTTTAGTACTCTACAAGACAACTATGCCAAGCGTTTTAATTGAAACTGGATTTTTAACGAATGTAAAAGAAGAATCTTTTTTAGCAGACACATCTGGACAGACTAAAATGGCTAATTGCATGTTTACAGCATTTCAAAATTATAAAAATGAATTGGAAGGTATAGATGATGTTGTAGAAGATAATAATGTTAATATTGTCGCAGATGATATTCAAGACGTGGTTGAAAAGGAAGATACTGAACTATCTAGTGATGTTATTTTTAGAGTTCAAATTGAAACATCTGAGAGTCGTATTTCAACATCTTCAACAAAATTCAAAGGAATGGAAGTTTATGAGTATGTACAAAACAATTTATTCAAATATACCGCTGGCAAGTACATTAATGATTATGAATCAGCCAGTTCGTTAAAAAATAAATTAAGAGAGGAGGGCTTTTCTAGTGCTTTTGTCGTTGCCTTTCTAAATGGTGAACGCATAGATTTAGAAAAAGCTATTAAATTAGTCAAAAAATAAGGTTTTGAAAATATCGAAAGAAATTGTTACTGGAGTTATTGCAATATTAGCAATTGGACTGTTAGTTGCCGGAATTAATTTCCTAAAAGGAAATAGTTTTTTTGGTGGGGATGAAGTTTACTATGCATATTTGCCTAACTCGGGTGGTATTGCAGTGGCAAGTTCAGTAATGGTCAATGGGGTAGCAATTGGTAAAGTTACAGATATCGAGTTAACCAATGAAAAAGATTCATTGAAAAAGGTTCTTGTAACTTTTAATGTGCAGGAGGATGGATTTAAGATTCCAAAAGGATCAACAATTGAAGCAGGAGCCATCGATCTTTTCAATAAAGGACTTATTCTTTCATTAAATCCGGATATATCTAAAGGTTTTTATAAACCTGGGGACTATTTACAAGGTATAGTTACCATTGATATAACTTCTCAAGTTAAAGCATATGCTGATCCATTAGTGAAAAAAGTTCAAGGTGCCATTTCATCAATTGATCATATGGTTACATCGCTTACTGCGTTTTGGGATACCACTGCAACTTCAGAGATTGAAGGGAGTTTAGGTGAGCTTAAAATGGCTATACATAACTTAGGTTTAGTGGCTGATCAGGTTCAAGGTTTGGTTGGTGAAGAAAAAGAAAAGTTTAGCCGAATTGTTGGTAATGTTGAGAGTATAACGGCCAATTTGAAAAAGAGTAATGATGCGGTAAATGAAATAGTTGGTAATGCCAAAAAGTTTTCTGATGAATTAGTTACTATAAACTTCAAAAAGGTCATCAACGAAGCCACATCAACAATTAGCAGTCTAAACGGTGTTATTCAAAAAGCCAACTCACCGGATGGATCAATTGGTTTACTATTGAACGACACCAAATTATATGATAATTTGGTCGAAACGAACAATGAACTCCAGATGCTTGTTAATGATCTAAGATTACACCCTGAACGTTACATACACTTTTCACTTCTTGGTGCCAAAACAAAGGGGGTTCCATTGAATGAACAAGAAGAAATACGCCTCAGAGAATTACTTGACACAACAGCTAATCAGTAGAAATGATTTCAATTATTGCTTTTACAATTTTATTTTTGAGTGGAACGCTTTATTTTATTTATAATATAAGTAAAGTTAGAGCCAATATCTTATTAGGTAGGGATGATAATCGTTCCGATAATAAAAAAGAAAGATTGCGCACTATGATTTTGGTAGCGTTTGGACAAAAGAAAATGTTCAACCGACCAATTCCTGCCTTATTACACTTGTTTTTATATGTCGCATTTGTGATAACACAGATTGAATTGATTGAAATTGTAGCGGATGGTGTTTCCGGAAATCATAGAATGTTTAGAAATGGATTGGGTGGAGGCTACACATTCATGGTGAGTTTTATCGAAGTGCTTTCGGTTTTAGCTTTCGTTGGAACAGTTTTCTTTTTATCAAGAAGAAACTTACTTAAGCTCCCAAGACTCAACATGAAAGAACTTGCTGGATGGCCTAAACAGGACGCTAATCTTATTTTAGTGTTGGAGATTATTTTGATTTGTTTCATCTTTATGATGAATGGTGCAGATGAAGTCTTATATAATTTGGGCCATTCTCATTATTCTTCCGGTATCGATGGGGAAAGTTCTTTTAACTTTTTAATATCTTCCAAATTGGGGCCATTTCTCTTCGGAAATTTGGATGTTTCTACGCTTCATATAATCGAAAGAATAGGTTGGTGGGGTCATATTTTGATGGTTTTTACATTTCTTAATTATTTACCTTTTTCTAAGCATTTCCATATTCTCCTTGCTTTTCCTGTTACTTATTATTCCAATTTAAATAAGAAAGGAAAGTTTGTTAATATGGATAGTGTAACGAATGAGGTTAAACTCATGTTAGATCCTAATTCCGACCCATACGCTGCGCAACCTGAATCGAATTCAATTCAACGTTTCGGAGCCAAAGACGCAACTGACTTGACATGGAAAAATTTGCTCGATTCATACGCGTGTACTGAATGTGGGAGATGTACTTCCGTATGTCCAGCAAATTTAACTGGAAAATTATTGTCTCCAAGGAAAGTTATGATGGATACACGAGATCGAATTACCGAAATAGGAGAATTGAAGAGAAAAAATGGTGCTGATTACATAGACGGTAAAAGTTTACTTGGCGATTATATTTCCGAGGAAGAGGTCTGGGCATGCACATCATGTAATGCATGCGTTCAAGAGTGCCCTGTAAACATTGATCCGCTTGCAATACTTGTAGATTTAAGAAGATTTATGGTAATGGAAGAATCCAAAATGCCAACGGAATTAACGGGAATGTTAACAAATATTGAAAACAATGGTGCTCCTTGGCAATTCTCTCCGAGTGATCGCTTCAATTGGGCAAAAGAAGATTAAAATATAGGATATGACACTTAAGGTACCAACAATGTCAGAAATGTTAGCGGAAGGAAAAACACCTGACATTTTGTTTTGGGTAGGATGTTCCGGTAGTTTTGATGATAGAGCAAAAAAAATTACCAAAGCCGTTGTTAAAATACTCAATCATTGTAATGTAAATTTTGCAGTTTTAGGAACTGAAGAAAGTTGTTCAGGAGATCCAGCTAGAAGGGCTGGAAATGAATTTACATTTCAAATGCAGGCCTTGATGAATATTCAGGTTTTGAATGGCTACGAAATCAAAAAAATTGTAACAGCTTGTCCACATTGTTTTAATACCTTGAAGAATGAATACCCAGAATTAGGAGGTAATTATGAAGTGATTCATCATACGCAATTGATTCAAGATTTAATCAATATAGGTAAACTAGTTTTGGCTGATGGTGGAACTTTCAAAGGAAAGAAAATAACTTTTCATGATCCGTGTTATTTAGGCCGTGCAAATGATGTGTTCGAAGCGCCAAGAGCATTAATTGAAAAATTGGATGCCAGTCTAGTTGAAATGAAAAGATGCAAAACCAATGGTCTTTGTTGCGGGGCAGGTGGTGCTCAAATGTTTAAAGAGGCTGAAAAAGGAGACAAGGAAATTAATGTCGAAAGGACAGAAGATGCATTAGAGACGCAGGCAAATATTATAGCTACAGGCTGTCCTTTTTGCAATACGATGCTTACTGATGGCGTTAAAAATTTCAATAAGGAAGCAGAAGTGTTAGTTTTAGACGTTGCTGAATTAATTGCCAATGCAGCTGAATTGTAGTGATGTTCGATAGTTTTTCTGAAAATAGCAGGGTTTGGGTATATACTTCTAATAGATTTATAAATACTGATGACGAAATAGTTATCAGAAAGCATCTTGAGGATTTTGTGTCAAATTGGAATGCTCATGGTGCACTCATCAAGGGAACATATAAAATCTATAAAGATTATTTTATTGTATTGGTCGCGGATGAAACTCGTACACAGGTTTCAGGTTGTTCTATTGATAGCTCGGTAAAATGTATAAAATCAATCGGAAATGAATTAAATATTGATTTTTTCAATCGTTTGTCTTTAGTTACTGAAAATGAAGGCGAAATGAAACGCGTATTGTTACATGATTTAAACCATGAATCGGTATCATTCGTTTACGATACAAGTGTGGCTAATCTTGCTGATTTTAAAACAAAATTTAAAGTTGCAAAAGAAGATTATCTTAAAAGATTCATGGTTAAATAATCAAACGCTTAAGAATTGTTGCTTTT
>CANHJY010000090.1 GCA_947461185.1 Flavobacteriales bacterium | reverse complement strand
CTTTGAACATTGAACTTTAAACATTGAACTTTAAACATTGAACAATTAATCATCTATCATACATATTTTTGAGAGGGAATATTTAATTTTAAAGAAAAAACATGAAATCGATTGTCATCATTATAACTGTAGTAGGTTTTGCTCTTGCATCTTGCAACGATAGTGGAGAGAAAGTTCACATCAAAACAGTTAAAGGTCAAACCGCTCAAAATCAAGAGAAAAAAGTGATTGCAAATACGCAATTGAATCTTGAAATTTCGGGAATGTCGTGCGAAAAAGGCTGCGGCGGAACCATTAGGAAAGCTTTAAAGCAAACAGGTGGAGTGGATCGGGTATCTTACGATTTTGTTGAAGGAAGGGAGACTCAAATTGCCAAAATCAGTTTAGATTCGAATAAAGTTGATTTAGAAAAGGTTAAAAAAGTAATATCTGCATTGAACGAAAATCAATTTACAACGGGAAAATCTGAGTGGAATTCAATTAGATAATTGTCGTTTAGAAAATTTCTTATCTCGTTCAACTAACTTATTGTGAGGTTCACTTAAAAGCTTCAGGTTGCATTAGAATATAAAAAAAAAGCAAAATATCTTTGTCTTGAATAGTCGAAAATAAGGCATAAAGATTATTTGATTATTTTTTAATTAACGCAACCACTCTTGAAAAAGTTCATACCATATTTCAGCATATATTGTTTGTTCATTTTAGTCTCTGTAACAAGCCACAGCCAAATCTTATTGAATTCGACTACAACATTAACCGCAGGAACAAACTTCAGCTGTGGAAGCACTTTTTTAGACAATGGAGGTGCAGGAAATTATCTAGTCAACACGGATAACACGCTTACACTTTGCGCTGCACCTGGTCAATTTTTAAGTGTTACATTAAACAGTGTTTCCATCTCATCTAATTCGGGCGGAGCCAACCTACCTGATTTTTTTTATGTGAACACGGGCACTGGTTTCACGCTAATTCCAAATACGGGTGGTTCAGGGCCATCGAGTTTAACCTACCAAAGTGCTATTGGAGGATGTCTCAGTTTTAGGCTGGATTCAAATGGAAATGGGGTGTCTTCTGGTTTTACTGGTACCATTTCGTGCCTAACACCTCCGGCTAATGACCAACCCTGTGGGGCTTTAACCATTCCGGTAAACACATCGGGATGTGTGAATACCCTTGGTACAACTATAAATTCAACGCTTTCGACAGGAATGGTTGAGCCTGGATGTGGTTCTTTTAGTGATAATGATGTTTGGTATAAAGCAGTTGTGCCCGCAAACGGTGCGCTGAGTGTAAGTGTAGTGGATGACAATACCTCAATTACACCATATGGTGCCTCTTTAGCTTTATATTCAGGAGTCTGTAGCAGTTTATTTCATAAAGGCTGTGTATCAAGCGTCAGTTTGACAACACCTTCCACAATTAATTATACTGGTACTCCAGGAGAAACTATATTTATAAGAGTTTGGGATTACGCCGATAATGAGGGAACATTTAATATTTGTGCAATAACAACCGCTGCTTCCCCGGGATCCATTTTAACAGGAAACACTAATTTAACATGCGGAGGAACCTTCACTGATCCGGGAGGTAATGGTGATTATTTAACCAATCAATATGCACTTTACACTGTTTGCCCTTCTAGTCCTGGGCAATATGCTCAAGTTAACTTTAGTTCATTTAATCTAGGTTCGGGAGATTTATTAACTATTATGAATGGTAGCAACAGTTCAGCTCCAATTATTGGAACATATAACGGAACTTCAAATCCGGGAATACTTACCTCATCTGATCCATCAGGATGTTTAACCTTTGCCTTTTTATCAAATGCAAGTGGTGTAAGTAGTGGATGGAATGCAACTATAAGCTGCAGTTCAATGCCAGGCACTAACAATACCTCAACATATTGTAGTAGTTCTAATTGCTCCGGAGGTTGCAGCGAAGTTATCTGTGGTGATGGCAATTATCCTACAACAAACAATGTTTCATCAGGAGTTCAAGAACTTTCTACACCTCAAATTGGAGGTTGTTGGGGCGGTACAGGAGAAATATCATCTACTTGGTATTATTTTCAAACCCAAACACCAGGAAATTTAGAAATAACATTAAGTGGTCCAAATGGTCAAGATTACGACTTTTCAATTTATGGCCCTTCGACCAATGGTTCACTCCCTTGTCCGATGAATACAGGAAATGGACCCATTCGCTGCTCTTATTCGAGTGTTAACGGTGATGTTGGACTATCAAATAGCGCGACTGATTTTTTTGAGGGTGCCGAAGGTGATGGATGGGTTGCTCCAATAGCTATGCAATCTGGAGAAATATATGCTATGGTTTTGAATATATTTCAAAATGGTGGGCCTCAACCAGTTATCAGTGTTGATATTAAAGGTTCAGGATCTTTAGATTGCACGCCTACTTTACTACCTATTACTTTACTTTCATTTGAAGGAATCAATGAAGGTAGTTTCAATAGCATAACTTGGATAACAAGTAGCGAAATAAATAATGATTACTTCACATTGGAAGTCAGTATTAATGGAAAAGAATGGGAAACACTAGCAATAGTAGAAGGTTCAGGAACCACTCAAGAATCTCATTTTTATTCCTTTAGAGATGAACAACCAACAATTCCCATAAGTTATTACAGATTAGCGCAA
This sequence comes from Flavobacteriales bacterium, assembly GCA_947461185.1. GTDB lineage: Bacteria > Bacteroidota > Bacteroidia > Flavobacteriales_D > Crocinitomicaceae > M0103. The sequence continues at coordinate 4,809 of CANHJY010000090.1, read as the reverse complement.
ACTGATTATGACGGGACAAAAAGCTATTCTCATATTATTGCAGTCAATTCAAACCCATCAAATGATAGAATCTCTGGTGTTTTTCCCAATCCATGCAACGAAAACACGTCCTTTACTTATCATGGCGCATCTGATGAAGAACTTATGATTAAAATCATGAATTCTTATGGTCAGATTGTGCAAAACATCGCGTTGAATGACATCAAAAAAGAACAATTAATCAATATTTCACTTGAAGGTTTATCCGCTGGTCTATACCAAATCAATTATCAGCAAGGTAATTGGATGCATTCCGAAAAAATGACCATCATTAAGTAAATTTCAAAACAGAACTACTTTATCATATTTACTGATTAATTTTAATCCGAAATTTGATAAAGTAATGAAACTGCATTATAGAATTGTTGGTGAAGAAGGTTTTCCATTGGTTATTCTGCATGGTCTTTTTGGATTTTCTGACAATTGGCAAACCCATGCGAAAAAGCTTTCGAGTTACTTTAAAGTTGTTTTAATCGATCTAAGGAATCATGGTCATTCCCCATGGAGTGATCATTTTTCCTACTCTTTAATGGTTGAGGATGTTGCTGTACTTTTATCCTCACTTCAAATTCATAAATGCATTTTACTCGGTCATTCCATGGGAGGGAAAGTTGCGATGCATTTCGCACAAAAATATCCCGAAAAACTTGAAAAATTAATCGTTGTAGATATTGGGATAAAAAGTTATCCTATGCATCATCAGCATATCCTTGAGGGCATTCATTCGATAGATACAGATCTATTGTCCAATCGGAAAGAAGCTGAAGAAATCTTGGAAAAATATATTGAAAGTGATGGTATTAGGCAATTTCTATTAAAAAATCTATATTGGAAAGACAAAGGTCAATTGGCCTGGAGAATGAATATTAAAGTATTGGAAGCACAAATGGAGGAAATCCTTTCTGCTGTTCCAGAAAAAGTAGTAAAGACTCCAACGCTTTTTATTCGTGGGGAAATTTCTAATTATATTTTAGATGAGGATTTGGAAGCAATTCAAGATGTATTTCCCGACAGCGATATTACAACAATTGAAAATGCCGGTCATTGGGTTCATGCCGAAGAACCAGAAATTTTCATCAATGAAGTATTAAACTTTACGCTTAGATAATCTAAGATTTTAGCGCCTCAGCTCCACCAACAATTTCGAGAATTTCATTCGTAATTGCCGCTTGACGTGCTTTATTGTATGATAACTTAAGATTTCTTTGAAGTTCCTTAGCGTTATCAGTTGCTTTGTGCATAGCTGTCATTCGAGCGCCATGTTCCGCAGCATTAGAATCCAGAAGTCCTTTAAACAGCTGAATCTTTAATGATTTAGGAATCAAATCTGCAACTATTTCTTCCTTAGAAGGTTCGAAAATATAATCTCCTGAGTTAGCAGCACCTCCATCACTTTCTTTAGATAAAATAGGTAAGAATTGCTCAGTTCTCACGTTTTGCGTTGCTGCATTAACGAATTGATTATAAACAATCACCACTTTGTCAAAGGATTTATTCATGAAAAGACTCATGACTTCCTTCGCAATAACTGCGTTATTCTCAAAAGTAAGATTGGAGAAAATATCCTCAACATCAGCTAAACCTTCGTTAATAAAATAATTAGGTGTCTTTTTATAAACATCCCGAATCTTCTTACCTAAGCAAAGAACTTTAACATTGGAAGATTTATATTCTTCGTTAACTAGGTAACTTACCCTTTTGATAATATTATTATTGAAACCCCCGCACAATCCTCTGTTAGAGGTGATTCCAACAATTAAAATATTTTTATTTTCTCTAACTTCAGAAAATGCGTTTTCGGACAAATCGAGTGTAGCACTCAAATTCCCCAAAATTTCCTGCAGTTTTTCTGCATAAGGACGCATTTGAGTAATAGCATCCTGTGCTCTTTTCAACTTTGCGGCAGACACCATTTTCATGGCTGATGTAATCTGCATTGTTGATCCTACAGAGGTAATTCGATTACGTATTTCCTTTAAGCTTGGCATAATAAATTCAATTTAAGCAAGTGAACTTCAAGAAGTAACCTTATTTATATTTCTCAGCAATTTCTTTAGCAACTTTAGTCAATACATCCGTAAGTTCATCCGAATACTTACCTGATTTAAGTGCAATCAAAACATCAGCATGCTTAGCCTCCATATAGTTCAAGAATTCTTTTTCAAATTCCTTTACTTTCGATACAGGTACTGGTTGCATTAATCCTTTAGTACCAACATAGATAATAGCGATCTGCTTTTCAACAGGATATGGGTCACCTTCACGTTGCTTCAAGATTTCAACGTTTCTTGCACCTTTATCAAGTACTGATTTTGTTGCCGCATCTAGGTCAGAACCGAACTTAGCAAATGCTTCTAGTTCACGGTACTGCGCCTGATCTAACTTCAAAGTACCCGCAACCTTCTTCATTGATTTGATTTGCGCGTTACCACCTACACGTGAAACGGAAATACCTACGTTGATCGCAGGACGAATACCAGCGTTAAACAAGTCCCCTTCCAAGAAAATCTGACCGTCTGTAATTGAAATAACGTTTGTCGGAATATAAGCAGACACGTCACCCGCTTGGGTTTCGATAATTGGCAAGGCCGTTAAAGATCCTCCACCCTTCACGATTCCTTTCAACGACTCTGGTAAATCGTTCATTTGAGAAGCAATTTTATCGTCACCAATAATTTTTGCAGCTCTTTCTAATAATCTGGAGTGTAAGTAGAATACATCACCAGGATATGCCTCACGACCTGGAGGACGACGTAACAATAAAGATACTTCTCGGTATGCCACAGCTTGTTTAGACAAATCATCATAAACAATCAATGCCGGTCTTCCTGAATCTCGGAAAAACTCGCCAATTGATGCACCTGTCATAGGCGCAAAAAACTGCATGGTTGCAGGGTCAGAAGCATTAGCTGCTACAATAACAGTGTATGCCATAGCACCCGCATCTTCTAACTTCTTATAGATACCCGCCACTGTTGAACCTTTCTGTCCGATAGCAACATAAATACAAAATACAGGCTCCCCTCTATCGTAGAACTCTCTTTGGTTAATTATCGTATCAATCGCAACTGTGGATTTACCTGTTTGACGGTCACCAATGATTAACTCACGCTGTCCACGTCCGATAGGAATCATAGCATCTACAGCTTTAATACCTGTTTGAAGAGGTTCTGTAACCGGTTGTCTAAAGATAACACCTGGCGCTTTTCTTTCAATCGGCATTTCGTACAATTCTCCTGCAATTGGACCTTTTCCATCAATAGGTTGACCTAGTGTATCAACAACTCTTCCAACCATTCCATCACCAACTTTTACAGAAGCAATTCGTCCTAAACGTTTTACAGCATCTCCTTCCTTAACTCCAGATGAATAACCCAAAAGTACGGCACCAACATTATCTTCTTCAAGGTTTAATGCAATTCCTTGCAAACCACCATTGAATTCAATTAGTTCACCATACTGAACACCATTTAAACCATAGATACGGGCAATACCGTCTCCCACTTGAAGTACAGTTCCCACTTCTTGAAGTTCAGCTTCTGATTTGAAACCGGACAACTGCTCTCTTAAAATTGCAGAAACTTCTGCTGGTTTTACATCTGCCATGTTTTTGTGATTTTTTGTCCTATTGGACTATTTTGTTAAACGTTGTTTTAAATTATTCAATTGTCTCAAAATGGAAGCATCAAACTGCTTGTCATCTATTCTTATTATAAAGCCCCCTATAATTTCAGGATTAACCTCTTCGACTATTTTTGGTGTACCTTTTACGTTGGCTTCAATTTTCTTTACGATTTCTTTTCTCAAACTCTCGTCGAGTTGGCTAGCAGAAATTATTTTAACAGGAACTATTCCCCTTAATTCATTCAATTGATGTTCAAACGCTTCGGCTATTTCAGCCAATAATCCTTCTCGTCTGTTCTTGGTAATTAGCTCAATAAACATTAAAGAAACATTATTAAAAACACCGAATAACGCTTTAAAAATCTCAATTTTCTTTTGGGAATTAACTACAGGGGACTTCAATAAGCTTTGAAAATCTACATTTTCTGAATTCACTTTTTTCAAGTAATTCATATCAGCAGCAACCTCATCTAACTTTTGCTGTTCTTGAGCAATATCTAGTAATGCTTTAGCGTATCTGACTGCAATCTTATTTCCCTTCATCAGTATTCTATTAGTTCAGGCTAATATCACCTACCATTTTGGTTGCTAAGGCTTTTTGTTTCTCATCAGATGACATTTCTGTGCGAACAATTTTTTCAGCAATTTCCAATGACAAACCAGCTACTTGAGTTCTTAACTCTGCCATTGCAGCCGCTTTTTCAGTCTCAATTGTTTGGCGAGCCGAAGCAAGAATTTTATCAGCTTCAATCTTTGCAGTATGCTTTGAATCCTCCACCATTTTCAACGCCGTCTCTCGCGCGTCTTTAACAATTGCATCACGCTCAATTTTTGCTTCTTTCAATAAATTTTCATTTTGACTTTGAAGTGCAGTCATTTCAGCTTTTGTTTTTTCAGCTAAAGCTAATGCGTCAGAAATATTTTTCTCACGCTCATTCACTGCATTTAAAATTGGCTTCCAAATGAATTTAGTTAGGATAAATAACAACCCAACAAAAACAATGGCTGTCCAAAATAATAAACCGTAATCAGGAACTATTAAATCCATATTCTTTTAATTATAAATTTTAAACACAAATAAGTATGGCAACCAACCGTTACCATACTTATTAAATTTAATTACTTCGCTGCTCCAAGAAGACCGAT
>CANHJY010000089.1 GCA_947461185.1 Flavobacteriales bacterium | reverse complement strand
TAACTAAAAGAAAATAAAAATGAAAAAATACTTGTTTACCATTGCGATTATTGGATTTTTCTCTACTCTAAATGCTCAAGAGGCAGCAGACAAGAAAGTTCAAGCAGGATTAGTATTAGGATCCGGGGTTAACTTCCAAAAAATGCAAACGAAAAACATGGATGCCAATGGTTTGGGTTGGGATTGGACTGTTGGAATGAACACCGTTTTTAATTTTAGTGAAACAATTGGTCTAAATACAGGAATTGAATTTGATTTCAATTCATTGAAATATGCTCCCTCAGTTGAATCAGGTGGCGTGTATTACCTATACAAAGATTTAGATATTTTGGAATATAGAGATGGTATTCAAGATGCTTCAGCTCAATTATTTCAACTTAAGGAGCGCTTTCAAAAATCTGTTTATTTGACTATCCCTACCATGTTGACTTTTAGAACTGGATTCTTCGGGTATTGGAGATATTTTGGAAGATTCGGTTTGAGAAACAGTTTTCTACTAACAAGTAAGGTTGATGACGAAGGTTTTGTCAATGGAGACGAAACAGCAGGCTTGCGTTTAAATGAAGGTTTCACCTCAAAAAATGATTTATTCTTTTTCAAATCTGCTGTAGGAATTTCTGCTGGAGCGGAATGGAATTTTAGTGGGTCAACTAGTTTGATTGCTGAATTGGGCTATTATTACGGCATTACTCCGCTTCACACGCAAAAGAACACAGATGCCGGGAAAGAGAAAAATTCATTGTATACCATTGATGATACCTTTACGCCGGTTATGTTCAATAACAAGTCAACTCAGAATCAAATCATGTTAAAAGTTTCGATTTTATTCTAACTCAGATTCACTTTGAATAAAAAAGGTGTTGTTGAACACATCACAAATTGGTTGAATAACTATTGTGATGAATCCAAAATGCAAGGTTTTGTTGTCGGTATTTCCGGTGGTATTGATTCCGCTTTAACTTCAACACTTTGTGCATTAACGGGTAAAAAAACGATACTCGTTACGATGCCAATTCGGCAAACGAAATCAGAATATGATAGAGCCAAGCTTCATATTGAGGATTTATTGAATCGTTTTGAGCATGTTGAAGCGCTCGAAATTAATCTTACTGATACATTTTCTCTTCTGGAGCAAACTTTACCCGATTCATCTCAAAATGATCATTTAACCATGGCAAACGTAAGGTCTCGACTTCGAATGACCACACTTTATGCTATTGCTCAACCGAATAAATGTTTAGTTGCAGGTACCGGAAACAAAATAGAAGACTTCGGCGTTGGATTTTTTACCAAATATGGTGATGGAGGTGTTGATTTAAGTCCAATAGCAGATCTTACAAAAACACAAGTTCGTCAATTAGCAGAGGAATTAAATGTTATCAAATCAATTTGTGAAGCTGCGCCCACAGATGGCCTTTGGGAAGATGGTCGAACTGATGAAGACCAAATTGGAGCCAGCTACCCTGAATTGGAATGGGCAATGGATTTTAATGGCAATAAATCAGATTTATCTGAGCGACAAAGCGAAGTTCTTTCCATTTATACAAGATTGAATCGACTGAATCAACACAAAATGAATCCAATTCCCGTTTGCAAAATACCTTTAGATCTATTCTAAGTAAAAATCAAGCTTCCGGAGCAAGTCGAAGTACAATGCCATCTATGTCATCCGAAATGTGAATTTGACAGCCTAAACGGCTATTAGATTTAACGAAAAATGCTTGATCTAACATGTCTAATTCTGCATCACTTTGTTCTGAAAGAACCGTTTCTGATTCTAAATAACATTGACAAGTTGCGCACATAGCCATACCACCGCATTCGCCGAGCACTGGCAACTCATATGCCTTACACAACTCCATGATATTCATGTTCATATCTGTTGGAGCCTCTAACTCGTGCGCAATACCTTCGCGATCAATTATCGTAACTTTTATTTCACCCATAGCAAATCAATTGTAAATTCGAAGCAAATTGGTTCCGTTGTAAATCGTCTGGTATTGCCTCAATCCAAATTCTGACCCCTCAACTGGAGATCCATCAAACAAAGAGAATTTCGCTGGACCACAGGAATCAATCAACATTAAAAAGTTATCCGGGTCTGGATATAATGGTTCTGGGCACGTACCATCAAGATCTACCGGTGAATGTCTATCAAAAGCTACAAATTCATCAATATTTCTTCTGTAGACTATAACCCCTCTTGACCCTCCATTCACATATGCATAGCTTCCTACTCCAATCAAAGCATTATAACTCGGCAAATTGATATCAATTGTCATATCAAAAGGAATATCCGGTACAGGATGAATTTTGTTCTTATTACATCCAGTAACAAATAAAGCTGTTAACGTTACGAAAAATAGAATTATCTTCATTTAGACATTTGTTTTGTAAAGTTATGAAGTTTAAGACGTTTTATAACGTGATTATTCTCTTTTTATTGATCGTTCGATTAAACATAACGTTTGGTCAAACTACGAATTCACTTTTAAATGAAGATAAAAAGGCACAAAAGTTACTTTTAAAACAAAAAAAACAAGCAGCTAAAACGGCCAAAAAATCGAAAAAAGAAGCTTTTAAAGCACACATGAAAAATCAAAGCAAGGCTGTCCGAAAATCCATCAAACGCAATTACAAAAGACAAAAGAAAATTCAAAAAGAAAAAGGTCGCGGTTAGCCTTCAAGAGCAAATAATTCCTCGGTCAAAGTCTCCCATTCAAGCATCATTTGATTCAAGCCGCCTTTCTTAATTTCATAGTTCGACAAAACCTGCTGCGCATTTTCTTCATCGTTGTAATCCAAGTTAGCCAAATTATTATCCAGCTCTTTAATTTCTGATTCCAAAGCAGCAATTTTTACTTCCAACTGTTGAATTTTCTTTTCCAATTGTTTTTTTTCAGGATTTACTTCTTTAGTATCTTTTTTCGTTTTCTCAGGAACAATCGGTTTCGTATTCACAACTGCTTTAGATTCTTGCAAAGCATCCGACATTTTCTTCTGCAGGTATTCTTTTACATCAAAGTGATGAATCTTAAGCCCTTTATTTTCAATATCCCAAATTCTATTGGTTAGCCCATCTAAAAACTCTCGGTCATGGGAAACGACGATAAAAGTTCCTTCGTAATGTTTTAAAGCATCTTTAAGAACCTCCTTACTCAAAATATCCAAATGATTCGTTGGTTCATCTAGAATCAAAACATTTGAAGGACTCAACAATAGTTGACATAAAGCCAAACGTGTCCTTTCTCCTCCTGATAAAACACCTACTCTTTTATCAATATCTTCACCTGAAAATAAAAATGCGCCTAGAATACTTCTCAAATCCTTTCGAATTTCGCCTTGAGCTACATCATCTACTGTCTCGTAAATCGTTTTAGTGGGATCTAATTGCTCCGCTTGGTCTTGTGCGAAATAGGTACAATTGACATTATGACCATATGTTACCTTTCCGGGACCATCCAAAACATTTAAAACACGTTTCAATAAAGTGGATTTCCCAACGCCATTAGGGCCTAATAATGCAATTTTTTCACCTCGTCCAACTGTGATATTCACGTTTTCAAAAAGGACCTTATCACCATATTTTTTCCCTAAATCGTTTAATTCCAAAACCCATTTTCCAGGCTGAACGCTCAACGGAAAGGTGATGTTCATTTTGGCTACTTTGTCCTTTTCAACTTCAATGCGTTCTGTTTTCTCCAACTTTTTAATCAAGGATTGCGCAAAGGCGGCTTTATTCTTTTTAGCTCGAAACTTATTTATTAATTCTTCAGCATGTTTGATATCCTTATCCTGTTGCTTTTTCGCTCCCTGCAGGCGCTCCAATTCTTCTTCGCGCAACTCCTTGTATTTGGTATAAGCATAAGGAAAATCAAATATCTTGGACATACTTATTTCAAGCGTGCGCTTGGTAACATTATCCAAAAAAAGTCGATCGTGAGAGATAATGATAACTGCGCCTTCGAATTTTTGCAAATAGGTTTCTAACCAACCAATTGAAATGATATCAAGATGATTTGTTGGTTCATCCAATAAAATAACATCGGGATTATTAACGAGTATCTTAGCTAATTCCGCACGCATTTTCCATCCACCGGAAAAAGTATTTAAACTGTTGTGAATTTCAGTATCGTTAAAACCTAATCCTTTTAGCGTAGTTTCAATCTTTTCTTCCCAAGAATAACCATCAATAATATTGTACTTATGGTTCAATTCATTCAGCTCATCCAAAAGCCCCAAATAGGCATCAGATTCATAATCGGTTCTGCTTACCAATTCTTGGTTAATATGCTCGATTGCATCGCGTAAACCACATAACACTTCATTCGAATTATTGAGGTATTCGAATACACTTTGATGGGTATCAATTTTAATATCTTGGGTCAAGTAGCCAACTGTTATACCTTTAACTGTATGGATCTTTCCCTCGGTTGGTTTATTTGAACCTCCAAGCAAACGCAATAAAGTGGATTTTCCTGCGCCATTTTTTCCTACTAAACCAACTTTATCTCCTTTATTGATTTGTAAGCTTACGTCTTTAAACAAATAGCCTTGCGGTAAGTAAACCCCAAGTCTTTCCAAATTAATCATACACAAAGATACTGCTGAAAGTTGAAAACAAAGTTACCGAAAACAAAAAGTGCCTCACTAGGAGGCACTTTTAATTTATTCTTAAGATTTTAGAAATTCCACATATCGTGTTCTAAGGTTCTAATCTCTTCTGTAATAGCTTCAGATTCAATCAAAGCATCAATACCATAACGATAACTCTCCACTTGACGATCAAAGACGTTACTTTCTTTCAATATATAACTACTGAAACGTCTTTTCCAAAAGAAATCATCAAAGGACATCCATTGTGCATCGTTATCTTCGTTGTAGACGTAGTAATTGGCTAAATACTCTCTCAATTCAGGGAAATAAAGCCAAAATAGAGGTGCTTCCATTACTATCTTTGCATTCCAATCATTTTTTACTTCGTTAAAAGTGACAGGCTTACTAAGGTATTCATCTGCAAAGTTTACAATTGGAGCGATTCCGATTATTCTAACATCTAAAACAGAACGCTCTTTATCAAAGAACCAATCTTCTTTTAACTCATAACCCAAAATGTCACCACCCTCAAGCCAAGTAGTATCTCTTGGTAATGGAATCGGAATTCCGTATTGATCTAATAAAGGATCGCCATTATCATCTGTCTGTGACAAAACCTCGCCAGTCTCCTCGTTTATTTTATAATCTCCGAGCGCACCTAAATATCGAAAAAGTTCTTTTCTATAAGCCTCATCATAAAAATAAGCATCTTGATCAAATTTCGATTTGATTGGATAAATAAATTGATCTCCGTTTTTGTAATCAGCGTTGGATGGATTTGCATGATGGTAAACAGTCACTTTCCCCTCCATTACCAAATATCTAATTATCGTCCATAACGACCATCTATTTGAATTTCTTATCCAAAGATCATTAGGTTCAGGTATGTTCGCCCCAACAAAATCAAGTGGATATTTTAGCGGGTAATTCATTTTTTCACGCAAATCGATTTTTCTGTATACCCTTTTTCCCCATATGTAATCAGCTTCCCTAACAACCTCATATTTCATTGATTTCTTCAATGGAACATGAGTTGGCACATAGACACCATCCAAAACATCACTTGAACCAATTGGTCCACCTTCTATAGCACCACCTTGAGCATATAAAAGGTTCATAACACATGAGGTTAGAAGAGTTGAAAAAATTAATTTGCTTATCATACCGATATATTAAAATTTAACCTTACATAGACTTGTACCTCCTCCTTTACCAGAAGAACTCGCATATTTTGCAACGAAAACAGCTGTAGAACCTGAGGAAGCCTGTGATAAAGCCTTTTGAGCTTCTGCAGATAAGGTATTACCAGAGCCTGAAAAAGTTCGGCCTTTAAATTCCATCTCCCAAGTTAAAACATTAAACGTAGCTGGTACAATTCCACCATCACCATACTTAACGAAAAGCTTCTTGCCATATTTATCTGCCATACCGCCATTTCCGGCTTGTCCAAAATATAAACTAGCAGGAGGTAAATTTTTAACACGACACGACAATGTACCTACATTTGCTGTCTTACCCGTTACTGAATTTTTACCTTGTACATTCAACTTAACAATTGAATTAGCTTTACCAGTAGGTGTTACTATATATCCCTTACTATCTTTTCGTATTGAACAACCTGTACCAGTTAAACTAGCCTGATCATAACCTGAAGCTGAAACAGAAGCTCTGTTGTCCCAACCAATAAAAAGGATATTCATATCATCTAGCTGAACACTTCCTTGACCTTTAATTACTTTAACAGTATATGTCCAAGGTTTTTCAGCCCAATCACCCGATTTCTTACGAATTTTTACAGTACCGCTTAATTTCTTATCTCCTAATCCGGAAGTTGAAATTTTCATAATACCTTGCCCGTTATTGACAGTAAAATTACCTCCTGAAATAACTGGTTGGTTATCGGTATCAAAGGCTGCCATCATTACTTTTAACTCAGCTTCATCTCCTTGCGTAACCATTGTAGGTCCTACAGCAAAACCTTCTATACTGTTAAAGCTAAATTCTCCTGTAGATACGCGACTTTTAATATGTTCAAAAGCACTTGCACGAGCTCCTAAAACTTCCACTTGAAGTGAAGTTAAAGATGCAATAGCCGCCACTAACGGAGCGTGATCAAAAGTTTTACCAATCCAAGGCCATTCCTTTTGCTCTTCGCCTTCACCACCAGCCATTACCTTTTCAGGCTTGGTTAATTCGATATACAAGTCACGTAACTTACCCTTATCCTCTTTTTTGTTGCAATTACTTTTTTCAATCATTGCCTCAACTTGCTTCGTCAAATCATTGAAATCTTTGTAATTATTAATTGCTGTAGGATTAATTGTCCAATCTTTTCCATTTACAGTGTAAGTACCAACCAATTTGACTAAGTTAGAGCGGTAGTCGTTGTAAGCTTTCCACAACTTCATACCGGACTTACCTGCCTCAGGCGTCATTGGCTCAGAACCAACTAATTCGTCCATTGGAACGTCATATTGATCTTTCGCCTGTACTGCAGCCAAATTCATTCGTGCTGGTCTTATTGGCTCTTTTTTGTTGTAATCTACCCACAAAATTTTGGCTGCGTCTTTGTCACCAATTGACAAATCCTCACCACTTTTTGTAAGTATCTCTTTTTTGATACCGTCTACCAACTCGATAAACTTTCCAGTTTCAGCATCAATTTTATTCATTACATCCAAAAAGTACTTGATTTTCTTGGCCTTCACCTTCGTTGGATCTTCTTTATCCTTTTCGGCTACTGCTAGCTCACCACTCAGACTTCTTTTGGCGCCATCACCTCTTTCTAAATGGTTAATAGCTGCCTTTTGCATGTTTTCTTCGATTGCTACGAAAGCATCCAAGACTTGTTTCGATACGTTTAGAGCCAGAAGTGCGGTGAGT
>CANHJY010000088.1 GCA_947461185.1 Flavobacteriales bacterium | reverse complement strand
AGAATTTGGTGTTCAAGTATTGATCAAACATTTGGTTTTAAATAAATCATATTTGTTATTAGCACTTGATAAGGGAAAATTTGCCATTCAAACCAATCATCAAAATGAAACACAAGATAGCTCCCGCTATCAAATAGAAAAAAAACGAGGAAAAACAAAAATTTGCGGAATTAACGCAAAAAAAATCATCATTCATCATCCAGACTTGGCAAAAGAGGAAGCGTTTTATTATTTCAAAAATATTTCTCCAAAATACCTTAACGCCTTTCCTGAATTTCCTGGCCTTCCTGTGGTTTATTATTTAAATAGTGAATTTGGAATATTGAAATATCAATTGATTGAAATCGACGAAGCGGTTCCAAATTATGACCTTTTTGGTATTCCTTCTGACTTCAAAAAAATAAGCTTTGATGATTTCGTCCAAGAAATGATACAAACAGAGTAGATTTTTTTCTTCCTTTTCTTCCATAACTAACATCTGCGTGTTTAAAGTTCAAGTTCAATGTCCTAAATTGAAACTGTTAGACAACTAATTTAGCTTTACAGAGAACTGAACATGGCTGAGAACGAGTATATTCCTAAAAAAGAACCTGAAATAGAAGAAGCTGAAGCTCCAAAAGGGAATAAAAGGAATAAGATTATCAATAACAAAACGGAAACTAAGGACAAAAAGAAAATTCCTTCTCTTGGTTTCAAAGTAAATAAGAAAAAACTAAAAACCACCATTGGTGTTCTTTTGGTTCTCCTGTCCTTTTACTTATTTCTGGCTTGTCTTTCCTACATTTTCACATGGACAGATGATCAAGACAGGGTATTAAACAAAGGTCTTTTTGAGTTTTTATTTGAAAATAATCCTACAGAAGTTTCCAACTGGCTCGGTAAATTTGGTGCTTGGACCTCTCACCTTTTAATTTTCAAATGGTTTGGTCTTCCATCCTTTGGATTGATTTTTTTACTTTTTCTTGGCGGAATTAAAGTTTTATTGGATACTGAAATTCTTCCGATTCGTAAAACAATTTCACGTGTGTTTCTCTTAACACTTTGGTTATCGGCTTTTCTCGGGTATTTTGCAAATCACCTCAATTACATAGGTGGTTCTTTTGGATATTATTTAACTGATTGGCTTTCATTATCTCTTGGAAGAATTGGAGCATTAATCATGATTTGCGCATTAGGATACTTACTTGTCGTTGCCATTTTCAATGCGGATCTCAAAGCCTTGTTTAATCGACTTTTCGGCAAAAAAGATGAATCACTTGAAATGTCTGAAATTGAAGATGAAAATGATAATGGATATAAACCTTATGGAAGTGTTGATATTCATGCGGTAAATACGATTCAAGATGATGATATTGAAAAAGATTTTATTTCTGAAACCATTAATTTTGATGAAGATGAAACAGACGAAGAAAGTGATTCAGAATTAATCATTGATATTCCTGAAAATTTCGATTCCGATTTTGAAATTGAAAATACCAATATCGAGCTTCCTGAAATCGAGTTATCCGATATGGCTGTTGAAGTCGCAAAACCTGATGCTGCCTTAGACGCTGATGAATTAAATGATTTGCGCAAAGAATTTGGTGACTACGATCCAACATTGGATTTATCTAGTTATGTTTTACCTCCAATCGATTTATTAAAAGAATATGGAAGTAGCGCTGTTTCGGTGAACAAACAAGAATTAGAAGACAACAAAAACAAAATTGTTGAAACTTTATCTCATTATAAAATCGACATCGCAAAAATTAAGGCAACAGTCGGCCCTACTGTAACTTTATACGAAATTGTTCCTGCACCTGGAGTTAGAATTTCGAAGATTAAAAACTTAGAGGACGATATCGCTTTGAGTTTGAGCGCTCTTGGTATTCGAATTATAGCACCAATACCTGGAAAAGGAACAATCGGTATCGAAGTTCCGAATTCAAAACCGGAAATGGTTAGCATGCGTTCTCTTATTGCATCTGAAAAATTCCAAAATTCTGATGCAGAATTGCCCATTGTAATGGGAAAAACCATTACCAATGAAACATTTACATTCGACCTTACAAAAATGCCTCACTTACTAGTTGCTGGTGCAACTGGACAAGGTAAATCTGTTGGATTAAACGCCATACTAATTTCTATCTTATACAAGAAACACCCGGCTCAAGTAAAATTTGTATTGGTAGACCCTAAAAAGGTGGAATTGACACTTTACAATAAAATTGAACGCCATTTCCTTGCTAAACTTCCAGGTGAAGAAGATGCAATCATTACCGATGTTTCCAAAGTAGTTAATACATTGAATTCATTGTGTATCGAAATGGATGACCGATATGGTTTATTAAAAGACGCTGGAGTTAGAACCATCATTGAATACAATGCAAAATTTATTGCGAGAAAACTGAATCCAGAGAAAGGACACCGTTTCCTTCCATATATCGTCGTTCTTATTGATGAATTTGCAGATCTTATCATGACAGCCGGAAAAGAAGTTGAGCACCCTATCGCTCGTCTTGCTCAGTTGGCTCGTGCAATTGGAATTCACCTCATTGTTGCAACCCAAAGACCTTCTGTGAATGTTATTACCGGTATGATCAAAGCGAATTTCCCCGCAAGAATTGCATTTAGAGTACTTTCAAAAATTGACTCGAGAACCATTCTCGACGCTTCAGGTGCCGACCAACTCATCGGACGCGGTGATATGCTAATTTCCACAGGATCTGACTTGAAACGTTTACAATGTGGTTTCGTTGACACGCCTGAAGTAGAGGATATTTGTAGTTTCATCGGCGAACAAAGGGCATATCCTGAAGCATTATTGTTACCAGAATATGTTGGTGAAGGCGGTGAAGGTTCAGGTGATTTTGACATGAATGAAATCGACCCCATGTTCTCTGAAGCTGCTCAAATTGTTGTAATTAATCAACAAGGTTCGGCAAGTTTACTTCAAAGAAAACTGAAATTGGGTTATAACCGAGCAGGTAGAATTGTTGACCAATTAGAAGGTATGGGCATCATAGGTCCTTTCCAGGGATCCAAAGCGAGAGAAGTGCTTTTTGGCGATCTAGAATCCCTTAACGAATACCTAAAAACCAAAGGGATTATTTAATGCCTAAATGAAAACTATTCGTTAGCTTTGAAAGCCAATTGCTTTCAATATGTTTAGATTTTCACTTGCTTTTTTCACGCTTCTTTTAAGCACTTCTATTTATGCTCAATTGCAGAATCCTGATGCCTTTTTAGGACAAGATTTGGGCACCTATTTCACACGCCATCATCAAGTTGTAGATTATTTCAATCATTTGGAAGAAAACAAACCAAACAATATTAAAGTAGAAGAATACGGCAAAACCAATGAAAACAGAGATCTGATTGTTGCCTATATCAGTAGTGATGAAAATTTAAAGAATATTGAGTCAATTAAAGCCGCGCATCGTAATTTAAGTTCCGATGAAAAGGTGGCAATTGTTTGGTTATCATACAACGTTCATGGCAACGAGAGTGCTTGTACCGAAGCTGCTATGCTTACAGCATACGAATTACTTACTTCGAAAAAGGAATTACTTGAAAATGTTTTGGTTATCCTTGATCCATGCATCAATCCAGATGGTCGAGACCGATATGTCAATTGGTACAACTCTCAGGTTGGAACTAACGCCAACAACAATGTTTCAACATCTGAACACCATGAACAATGGCCTGGAGGAAGACCCAATCATTATTTATTTGACTTGAATAGAGACTGGGCTTGGTTGACGCAAAATGAATCAAAACAAAGAATTGCACTTTACAATCAATGGTTGCCTCACGTTCATGTTGATTTTCATGAACAAGGTATCAATGAGCCGTATTATTTTGCGCCTGCAGCCGAACCTTTTCACGAGGTTATTACCCAATGGCAAAGAGCTTTCCAAACCTTTGTAGGACAAAATAACGCATCCTATTTCGATAAAAATGGGTGGTTTTATTTTACAAAAGAAATTTTTGATTTGCTTTACCCAAGTTATGGCGATACCTATCCTATGTATAATGGAGCAGTTGGAATGACCTACGAACAAGGTGGAAGCGGCAGAGGAGGACTAACTGTAATTAACGAAACTGGAGCCGAATTGACATTAAAAGATCGTTTATTACATCACCATACTACAGGGATTTCAACTGTTGAAGCATCTGCTAAACGCTATTTAGAATTGATTAGTCAAAATCATGATTTCTACTTGAATCAAAAATTTGATTATCAAAGCTATGTTCTTTTTGGTGATAAAAATGAAATCAAACTACTCACCCAACTTCTTGATGCGCATGAAATTGAATACAGCTTTGGTAAATCAGGAAATGCGAATGGATTTCAATATTCAATTAACACCAAAGGTAATCGTCAAATAGAAAAAGGAGACCTCATCATTTCTACAAATCAGAAAAAAGGAACTTTGGTTAATGTTCTTTTCGAACCCAAGACTAAGTTGAGTGATTCATTGACTTATGATATTACTGCTTGGTCATTACCTTATGCTTATGGTCTTGATGCCATTGCCACTGACAAAGAAATCGAAGGTGATCAAACAGAACAATTTGTTGTAATGAATGCTGTTGACAACAATGCTTACGCTTATCTCGCCGAATGGAACAGCATGGAAGATGCCAGATTTCTATCAGCACTCCTTCAAAAGAAGATCAAAATACGTTTTTCAGAAAATGCATTTGAAGTTAATGGCAAATCTTATCAATCTGGCACTTTGATTATTGCAAAAGGGGACAATGCTGCCGATTATGCAAAAAAAGTGGTTGATCTTGCCAATGAATACCAAATACAACTTTATTCCACTGCTACAGGAATGGTTACCAAAGGAAATGATTTTGGTTCATCAACCGTCAAGGTCATAGGGCAAACCAATGTTTTAATGTTTACAGGAGAAGTCACTAACTCTTTAAATACAGGCGAAATATGGCATTACTTTGATAATGAATTGGATTTCCCAATTTCAAGAGTTAATGTAAGTGATTTTAGTTCAATTATTTTGTCTAATTATCAAGTTGTCATTCTTCCCGAGGGAGATTACGCTATGCAATTTGATTATGATGAACTCGCAGCACTTCAAAATTGGGTGAATTCAGGAGGAAAAGTAATCGCATTTGGAACTGCATTAAACAGTCTATCCGAGCTATTTCAATCTTCAGTTTTATTAAAGGGCGCATTGAATGACAATTATGAAAGCAACTATGACCTTCACGAACATCCTAATATCAACTACACCAAACAAGAACGCGAAGCAATCTCCTCCGCTGTAAGCGGTGCCATAATAAGATGTATGGTTGATCAAAGTAACCCACTTGCTTTTGGTTATGCAGACGACTATTTTACTTTACGCCTCAGTGCAGATTCATACGGATGGATTGAAGGAGCCCAGAATGTAGTTTACACGGGAAGTAATCCAGAAGTAATTTCCGGATTTGTTGGAGCTGATGCTAAAAAAACATTGGACAAAAACCTCGTATTTGGAGTTGAAAATATGGGTAATGGTTGTATTGTTCATTTTGCTGATAATCCCTTATTCAGAGGCTTTTGGGAAAACGGGAAGCTCTTTGTTGCAAATGCACTATTTATGGTGGGAAGGTAAATAATGGCTAAGACTCGAGGTTAAATATACAAAATGTATTATTTTCGCCCTCAAAATACAAAAACCATTATTAACCATGAAAAGAATTTCAGCGCTATTAATTGCTTGTTTAGTTCAATTTTTTGCCATATCTCAAAGCACCTATTCCTACATCAATTCCGATGAACTTTCAAGAATAAATCCTGAATTATGGAAAGCCATTTTCGATGAAGAAAATACAAATTCCATGATCAGTGGTATTCAATTTCAAATGAAGCGTCAAGATTTTGCAATTTCGGAAATTGAATCCAACAATATCAATACAGCAATTGCAGAAAATGATGAACATCAGTTTGTTTTTGCCTCTCAACCGAATTATTTCGAACAAGGCGAAAAAGAAATTCCTTGTTTTGGGGTTAATGCTGAGGTCATTAATTTCTTTAACAACAATTACGAATGGTACTATTTTAACCATATCATCGGTATTGAAGATAGAGAATTAGATCTATTTCTTAATAAACGAGACTGCTACGAAGAATTAGTTGAAAACGCTTTTGGAAATGATTCAATTGTAATTGATCCAAATACAGGTGTGGAATTAGTAGAGTACTATGAAAAATGTGATACCTATTATTCCGTTAACAATATTGACGGAATAGTGCTTTTCGAATACGATATGCCAGAAGAGAATTATCCCTATGCAGACGTTCGTTTCGGATTGGTAAAAACAATCTATTTATACAACCCTGAAACTGGTGAAGATGAAGATCGATTACTCATTACCTTCTCCAGCTCACTTACTAAAGTTCCCAACATCTCCTTATTCACTGATAATTGGTATAAAACAATTGTGAAGGCTAAAAAAGCTGTATCCAAAAGTCATGATGACAGCCAATCTTTGACCTTTACCTCTCTTGATGTAAAACAAGTGCCACAAAAATTCTTGTGCCCAGATGCTTCTTTCGACAACCATTTTGGTCAAGTGTTTTTTCAGTATTAATAACTAATAAACTTTAAATCAAAAAAATCAAATCATGAAAACTATCTTATTAACCATTGTTTCTGTCCTTTCATTCACCGCCTTCTCCCAGCAGAAAATTGTTTATATGTCTTATGAGGCAATTGAAAACTTTAATGGTGATATATTTAATCAAGTCTTAAATCACGAAAACACATCCTCTTTAATTACAATTCTCAAAAAAGAATTTAAAAGAAGAGAATTAAATGCTTTGGATGGTGAAGAATCTATTTCATTTGAAAGTATTTACGCTGTTGACGCTTCATACATAAAAAATTCAGATGAGTATTTCCATTTTGTCGGCTTAAAAGGATTTTTTGATGTAATTGATACATCATACCAAGAAATTCAAGCCAATGGTTGTAGGACTGATTACCATACGCTTATAAACTTAGAGGGTGAAGATTCTATTGTGTATGATGTAACCACCGGTGAATATAATACCGTAATAATTAGTGAAACTTTTTGCGATTACTATTATTCTTTTGATGGATTATCCGGAATTATATTAATGGATGGTTTTGATGACGACAATCCTGAGGAAATGGCTAAATTCGGAATAGAACCAAATTCATTTTACACTCAAAATAGAATTGGTTTTGTTAAAGGAATGGATGTTGATTTTGACTGGAATCCTTCTAACGGTTTTGAAGAGTTTAAAAGTTTCGTTACTTTTTCTACAACGATAGGCGAATTGGAACAACTTACTGGAATTAATTTAGAAAAAACCTACAAAAAACTGAGAAAATATGCTTTAAAAACTGGTACCGAAAGTGAAGAGGCAGCTGCCGTAGCTGGACTTTCTGTTTTCGATATTTCTGAAATTAATGAATTAGCTAATATGTTTCATTACAACAATATGTTTACTCAAAAAGATCTGCATTTTGGCATAACCCTTTTCAATTACTAGTATATTTTCATTGATCGTTTCCAAAGCCGGTTATCCGGCTTTTTTTTATT
>CANHJY010000087.1 GCA_947461185.1 Flavobacteriales bacterium | reverse complement strand
GGCTTAATCGTGTTGTTGAAATTGCTCAAGTTCAAACCGAAATCACCACCCTTAATTGTTCAGAATTGTCGAAAGGAGTGTATTTTGTTTCTGTCATATCCGATGGAAAGGTATCGCTAACAGAACGGTTGGTCAAGTAGGGAAAATAACGATTTGCTATTATTTGGATGTCCTTTACAGCGAATAGTGTCGAGCTTTGATACACAAAAAAAGCCCCAAGTAAACTCGGGACTTCACTATAGTAAATAGTAAAAATTTTACTCCGTCATATTCGAATATACCTCAGCGCTAAGCAATCCATCCAATTCTCCAGTATCGCTGATTTTTACTTTAATCATCCAACCTTCACCGTAAGGATCGCTGTTAACTAATTCTGGATTGGATTCCAAAGCTTCGTTGAATTCCAAAATTTCGCCGCTTAAAGGCATAAACAAATCGGAAACAGTTTTTACCGCTTCAACAGATCCAAAAACCTCTTCTTGCGCAAGCGTCTCTCCAACGGTTTCTATTTCTACATAAACGATATCCCCAAGTTCTCCTTGGGCGAAATTGGTAATGCCTATTGTTGCAATATCACCATCTACGCTAACCCATTCGTGGTCTTTCGTGTACTTTAAATTTTGTGGAACGCTCATCGTAATTTTATTTTGAACAAATGTATAATTTTTTCAATGTTTCGAGAACGTTTCAATAATTAAGTTCTTCACATTTCTGAAAATCATTTGAAACTGAGCCAGTTCTGAATTCCTCAGCCAATTTGTTCACAAGCCAAAGACAATCCGTGCAATTTTATTAAATTTGCATCATGGTAAACCAAGATCAGTTAAAAGATATTTCTGCTCGCATTGACGCCATAGCGAATTATCTTAAAATTCCTGCAAAGCGCTTGCAACTGCAGGAAGAGGAACTGAAGACTCAGGATCCAACTTTTTGGGATGATCCAAAGGCCGCCGAAGCGCAAATGAAATCCATCCGAACCTTGAAATTCTGGATTGATGCCTATGATAAGTTAAAAACCAGATTTGACGATACCGAAGTACTCATCGAATTTGTAAAAGAAGGGGCAGCAGAGGAAAGCGAAGTGGAGGCTTCTTATCAAGAATTATCCAAAGAAGTTGAAGAGCTGGAATTGAAAAACATGCTTTCTGGAGAAGAAGATAGCTTGAGTGCAGTGCTTCAAATTACTGCTGGTGCTGGTGGTACCGAAAGTTGTGACTGGGCTTCTATGCTCATGCGCATGTACATGATGTGGGGACAAAAAAATGGATACAAAATTAAAGAGCTCAATTTTCAAGAAGGTGATGTTGCTGGTGTCAAAACCGTAACCTTGGAATTTGAGGGTGAATTTGCATTCGGCTATTTAAAAGGTGAAAATGGCGTGCATCGCTTGGTGCGCATCTCACCGTTTGATTCAAATGCGAAGCGTCATACCTCTTTTGTTTCTGTATACGTTTACCCGCTCGTTGATGATAATATTGAAATAAATATCAATCCTGCTGATATAACTTGGGATACTTTCCGTTCTGGAGGTGCTGGTGGACAAAATGTGAACAAGGTCGAAACCGCTGTGCGCTTGCGTCACGCTCCTTCAGGTATCATTATCGAAAACTCGGAGTCGCGATCGCAGCTGGCGAACAAAGAGAAGGCCATGCAACTCCTGCGTTCGCAATTGTACGAATTGGAACTTCGCGCCAGAATGGAAAAAAGAAATGAAATCGAAGCAGGAAAGAAGAAAATTGAATGGGGTTCTCAAATAAGAAATTATGTGATGCACCCTTACAAACTAGTTAAAGATGTCAGAACGGGATGCGAAACTGGAAATGTTGATGCGGTAATGAATGGAGAATTGGACGAATTTTTAAAAGCATTCCTAATGATGTACGGAAATTAAATAAGCATAACCATACCTAATAATCATGAGAATATACCACCACTCGAGCTGCTCGAAGAGCCGCTTCGCTTTAGATTTATTGCGTGAAAGAAAGATTGATTTTGAAATTATAGAGTATTTCAAAAATCCATTTGAAAAAGAAGAATTAAAGGATGTAATTCAGAAATTAGGTATTCATCCTGAAGAATTGATCCGTAAAAATGAGAAAGAATATAAACAAGTTTTTCCCTCTAAAAATATTACAGAAGAGGAGTGGATTGATGGATTATTGAAACATCCGAAACTTATTCAGCGTCCTATCGTAGTAAACGGAGATAGAGCCGTTATTGCAAGACCGGCCGAACGAATTTTGGAAATTTTATAGTTGTTTTAATTTGAAATGAGAACCAAGTACATTGATTTAATTGACCAGACATTTGATTTTCCTCAAAATGAATTTCATTTAAGAGAAGATCACCTCTTTTTTCACGGGATTGATTTAATGCGGCTAATTGATCAATACGGTACTCCTTTGAAATTTAACTATTTACCGCAAATCAGCAACAACATCCAAAGAGCAAAGGGTTGGTTCAGAGAGGCAATAAGTAATCTTGGGTATTCCGGAAATTACTATTATTCTTATTGTACCAAAAGCAACCATTTTTCTTTTGTGCTTGATGAAGTACTCAAAAATGATGTTCACATTGAAACGTCTTCGGCTTTTGATATCGATATTGTAAGAAACCTCTACAATACAGGAAAGCTCCCAGCAGGAAAGTTTGTGATATGCAACGGCTACAAACCGAAGCAGTACATAGACAACATGGCGGCGTTGATCAACGAAGGAAATTTAAATGTGATTCCTGTTGTTGACAATACTCAAGAATTGAGTGACATCCTTTCTAAAACGGATCGTAAAATTAGTATTGGTGTGCGAATTGCCTCCGAAGAAGAACCCAAATTTGAGTTCTATACTTCCCGTTTAGGAATTCGGTACCGTGAGATTGTTCCTTTTTATAAGTCGATGTTGAAAGACAATCCACAAGTTGAGGTGAAAATGCTCCATTTCTTCATCAATACAGGGATTAACGATACTTCGTATTATTGGAACGAATTGACCAAATGTTTGCGGATATACAGCGATCTAAAAAAAGTTTGTCCAACATTGGATTCACTTAATATTGGTGGCGGTTTCCCAATCAAAAAATCACTAGCTTTTGATTTCGATTACGCCTACATGGTTCGTGAAATTCTTACACAAGTTCAGCGTGTTTGTAACGATAACGATATTCCTGAACCAAATATTTTCACGGAGTTCGGTTCGTTTACTGTAGGGGAGAGTGGAGGAGCAATTTTTAGTGTGATTCACCAAAAGCAACAAAACGACAGAGAAAAGTGGAATATGATTGATTCATCTTTCATGACCAACTTACCGGATACCTGGGCAATCAATCAGCGATTTATTATGCTTCCCGTGAATAGATGGAATGATGATTATGAGCGTGTTTTATTAGGAGGTCTTACTTGTGATAGTGATGATTATTACAATTCGGAACAACATTCCAACGCCATTTATCTTCCTAAATTCGATCGAAATAAACCGCTTTACATTGGTTTTTTCAATACAGGAGCTTATCAAGAAACGATTGGAGGTTTTGGTGGTTTGAAGCATTGCCTTATTCCAGAGCCTAAGCATATTCTTATCCAAAGGGACGAAAACGGAAAGCTGCAAACCGAACTTTTTAGTGAAGAACAAACAGCTGATGATTATCTAAGAATTTTAGGTTACGAAAAAAACGATAAACTTCGTTGATAAACTTCTTTTTATAACTAATTTTGCACGAAATTTAACCTGAAAACATAATAATGAAGATTAACCGTATTTACCTTCGACCTAACACCCAATTTTCTCAACAATTCAATGCTTGGGCCAACGCGCACAGCATGAAGGTTGAAGATTATATTGATAAAATGGAGGAGGCTGACAATGGTATTGACGGTTTGGTCATTTTCAATGAAAATCAAGATGTTGATCGCGAAGTTGGAGAAATAAAAAGTTTATTTGATCGCAAACTTAAGCCTATTCATAATATTGATATAAATGGAACCTTAATGGTTGGTTTATCCAACCTAGATCTATGGATTGAAAGAAACCGTTGTAAAAATGTACTTTTTATAGCGTCCGATTCCATACTGAATAATCCGAATTGGGAGCGTTACCTATTGAATATTAAATAAGAATTAAATCTACAACTTTTCTTAATTCCTCCTTTTCAAACTAATTTTCAGTAATTTCACAACTTAATCAAGTTATTAGGAAATGAAGAAAAAATACAGCCTTGTCGATTCAGATGTGGATTCCCGAAATTTAATGGAAAAGGGACAACGTATTTTGAAGTCTGCATCTACAAGTACTGTTGCATTAGCATTGGCTTTAACTTCTTCTACAGCAATTTTGTCTGGATGTACAGATGAGAAAGATTGTGATAAAGACGCTACAACCTATGCTGATCCCACCGATTCAGCGAATTACGATGCTATGGATACAGCAGATGTTGCAGGATATGATTTCTCAACATTCCAGGATAAAAAAACATGTGATTAACCTCCCATCGGTCGCTGATGTCTAAATTGAATCTCGATTGGTTACTTTTTCCTTATTCAAAAGAACTTTTTGCTAAAGAGTTTTTTGAGGCAGGTTATTTGCACATTTCAAGAGCCGATTCCCAATTTTACAATCATTTATTACAGATTGATAGCTTAGATGCTTTATTGGGATCGCGCCAATTTAAATTCCCAGCCTTACGCCTTACCAAAGCAGGTGAAGAGCTGACTTCAGAGAAATATGCTAATGATAAAAATATTGATTTATCATCCGTTCAAAAATACTTTTTAGATGGATATACGATAATACTTAATGCCTTACATGATCAAAATCAAGCTTTAGGAGAATTGGTTAATGTTTTGGCGCATGACTTGGGACATCCGTTTCAAACAAACGTATACATTACTCCACCATCAAGCCAGGGTTTCCCAGCGCATTATGACACCCATGAAGTTTTTGTTTTGCAAATTGAAGGTTCTAAAATTTGGAGGATTTACAATCAATCTCCGGAAATACTACCAACAAAACAAATGGAATTCCAGAAGGAAAAACATGCGACTCCACCAACATTTACGGAATTAGAACTTAAAAAGGGTGATTTATTGTACATTCCCCGCGGAGTCATGCATGATGCGCAGACCAACTCAGAATTATCCGTGCATGTAACGCTCGGTTGGTTGGGCTATACATGGACGGATGCGCTCGTACAAATGCTCTTGGAGTTTTCAAAGAAGCATGCAATTTCGAGAAAATTTATTGATCCTTTTAAAAATAGGAGCGCAGCGGATTTGGATAAGGAATTCTCTGAGGTAATGCAACAATTTATAAATTCCTCCAATCCACAGCAATCGGTCTATCAATTTCGCAAAGAATTGGCTGCAAACCAAAAGTTTTTCTTCAGTGATTTGTTAAACAATGCTGTGAACTTCAATCAGATTAATGCCGCTACTGGATTTATAAAGAGACGGATCGCTTCATTGAATATTATAAAAAGTACAGATGAGGTAATTCTAAAGATGGCGTCAAGAGAAATAAGCTTCCCTTACTTCACATATAGAACTATCGAATTTATTCTAAATCGAAATGATTTATTTACAATGAATGACTTGCCTGATGACTTGGATGACGAGGGTAAAATGGTGCTGTTAAGGCGTTTAGTAAAAGAGGGCGTTATTACAATAAGCTAATTTAAAATGTGGTGTAACACAATTTAAAGGTATTCGTTGAATATGGATGTTTCTAAAAACAATTTTCTGCGTAACTTGTCGTTGATTTCATGGTGATGCGTCTAATTTTAGCTGTTGTGTTGTGTTTTCCGCTCTTTTCGAGTGGCCAATATGCCAATTTCAGGTCAAAATCTGAAGTAGGTTTTATGCTCGGCGGTTCCAATTATTTTGGTGATTTGAATCAATTTAATCCAATCTATGGCGTGAAGCCGGCTGCTGGGTTGTTATACCGTTACAGTTTTCATTCACGCGCAACATTTCGTTTAAATATTATGTACGGAAATGTTGGCGCTGCAGATGCAGATGCATCTCAAGCTATTAAACAAAACAGAAATTTAAGTTTTTTTACGCCAATTTATGAAATTGGAAGTGGAGTCGAGTTTCATTATAAGCCTTTCAAATTGGGGCATAGCAAACATTTTGCTACAGCATATGTACTTGCAGAAATAGCCTTATTCAAAATGAATCCGCAGACTATGTATGACGATGAGGCTATCGAATTGCAACCTTTAGGAACAGAAGGACAAGGTACATCATTGAACAGCGATAAACCATATAGTTTAACGCAATTATCTTTGCCTATTGGTGCTGGTTTTAAAATTTCATTGGGCAAAAAAGCTTCGTTTTCATTTGAATATGGATTACGAAAGACTTTTACTGATTACATTGACGATGTCGGTAGCGATACCTATGTAGACCATATTTCGTTATCGCAGCAAAGTGGGCCACTAGCTGCAACATTGGCGAATCAAAGTCTTGATGGTTCCCGTTTTGGTAAACGTGGCGACTCTATAACTAAAGATTGGTATTCCTTTTTTGGTGTAATGTTCTCCTTTAGAATTGGTAAAGAGGGAATTTGTTTTGGTATGTAGTCTTGGATTGCATTTAGCTAATCATTCTTTAGAGAACTGAACCAAATTAAACAAATGAATTGCTCCTTAAACTATCCTGAGGCATTCTTAATCTTGATTCAGTCTATGTTAAAGGTTTTATCTTAATTTATTGAATAAATAAAAATTAGGCTTTCCTAAAGTATATAAACTAAAAATGGGCTCCCTTATGAAAGCCCATTTTTAATGATTTTAATATAACAACAAATTAATGCTGATGTCCATCGCCTTCATGGTGTTCATGACCTGCAGCTGCACCACCAATACTTACCATTTCGATTTCGAAAACAAGGTCTGAATAAGCTGGAATAATTCCAGGATATTCTTGGCTTCCATAAGCTAAATAATATGGTAAAAATAATTTCGCTTTACCTCCTTGTCCAATTAAGGTTAGTCCTTCTAAAAATCCTGGGATCATGCCGCCACTAGAAAAAGGAAACTCAATAGGTTCGTTTCTATCATACGATGAATCGAATTTCTTTCCATCTTTGAAAAGTGTTCCAGTGTAATGTACTGACAACATTTGTCCGAATTCTGGTTTTGCGCCTTCGCCCGGATTTTCAATAACATAAACTAAACCGCTAGGTGAGGCAATTGCATTAGGATAGGTCTTTTTAACCTCATTGAAGAAAGTGGTTTTGTATTGTTCCATTTTCATCTCTTCAGCCGCCGCTTGTGCCGCAATTTCTAACTTTGTAGCGTTGTAGGTTTCGTTAAAAACTTTTGTTGCATCCCATTTTTTAGCAGCAGTTCCAATACGGATTATTTTAATAGTTTGCATTGAAACATCATTAATAGGTCTGTCAGCTTTGCCGGTTGCGACTGATGCAATAGAATCCAAAATATCGAATCCTGATATAACATGTCCGAAGATTGAATGTTTTCCATCCAACCAAGGTGTTTCTTTGTGGGTAATGAAGAATTGACTGCCGTTTGTTGCAATACCTGAATTGGCCATAGATAAAATCCCAGGACCACTATGGGTTAAGTCTGGATGAAATTCATCGTAAAACTGATATCCAGGGCCACCAGTTCCGTTACCTTGTGGATCACCACCT
>CANHJY010000086.1 GCA_947461185.1 Flavobacteriales bacterium | reverse complement strand
CTTGGAATGAAGATATGAGAGATAGGCTTATTTCAGAATTAAGAGGTAATGGAAGTGAATCATCTGTTAATGTTCAACGCTACAAAGGTCTTGGTGAGATGAATGCAGAACAATTGTGGGAAACTACAATGAATCCAGAAAGCAGAACCTTAAGACAAGTTACCATTGAAAATGCGGCAGACTGTGATCAAATTTTCTCAATGCTCATGGGGGATGACGTACCACCAAGAAGAGAGTTTATTGAGCGAAATGCGAAATACGCCAAAATCGATATTTAATTGTAAAACACCTTCGGGTGTTTTTTTTTGCTACTTTCGAGCAAGTTAATAATAGATTAATCATCTGTTAATAATAAATAAATTCTATGAAAAAAATATTGCTCACTGTTTTACTCGCAAGTACACTCCAATTTGCGTTTTCTCAAAATTTTTATGACCGTTCCACTATTCAGTTAATAGAAATATTTTTTGCTTCCCCAACTTGGGATGCCCAATTAGACGCTGCAGCCATAAATGATGCTTTTATTATTGCAGATTCTGTTAGAATTAATGGTGTCGTATATGATAGTGTTGGTGTGAAATACAAGGGAAATAGTTCTTACAACCCAAACAATAATAAAAATCCATTGCATATTGAATTGGATTATATTCATGGAAGTTATGATTATCAAGGTTATACCAATCTCAAACTTCAAAATGGATATCAAGATCCGTCAATGATTCGAGAAGTGCTTTCTTATGCAGTTCTTGAGCAATATATGGATTGCCCTAAGGCAAATTTTGCAAATGTGTATGTTAACGGAACTTTACGCGGTTTATATTCCAACGCAGAAAGTATAAATGATAAATTTAATGCTGAGCATTATTACTCTGAGAATGGAACCTTTTTCAAATGTAACCCAATCGGAGGAGCAGGACCAGGTGGGGGAGGAATTAGTCCAGATTTAAAATGGATCAATACGGATAGTGTTTCTTATTATAATGGATATGAATTAAAATCAACCTATGGATGGTCAGATTTAGTCAATCTAATAAATGTTTTGAATAACAATTTTACCCAAATTGAAAGTGTTTTAGATGTTGATCGTGCATTGTGGATGCTTGCTTTTAATAATGTTTTGGTAAATCTAGACTCTTATTCAGGCGCATTTAGACAGAACTATTATTTATACAATGATTTGAATGATAGAATGGTTCCGACAATTTGGGATTTAAATATGAGTTTTGCGGGTTTCCCTGGTGGAACAGGTTCGGGTGCATACACAGCAACAACACTAGATCCAATGTCTAATAGCACGTCTGCTAATCATCCTTTGATTTTGAAAATGTTAGGAAATCCTATGTATAAAAGAATGTACATGGCGCATCTTAGAACTATAGTCCAAGAGATTTTTGCATCAGGTGATTACTTAAATACTGCAAATTCAATAAGAACAACAATTGACGCTGCTGTGCAAGCAGATCCTTATAAGTTTTATACGTACACTCAATTTCAGAATAGTTTGACTACTTCTGTTACAGGCGGTGGTCCTGGAGGAGGCACATCAATTCCAGGTATTCAACAATTGATGTCTGCCAGAGTTAGTTTTTTTTCTACAAATTCAAACTACATCTTATCGGCTCCCACAATTACGGCATATGCCGCAAGTAATCTTTCACCTATATTGGGAGAAACGATTTATATTACGGCTACTTGTACAAATGAAAATCAAGTCTATCTAGGTTATCGATTCGATCATCCACTAAAATTCAATAGAATCCTAATGTATGATGATGGATTACATGGTGATGGTTCAGCGGGAGATCACGTTTTTGGAGTGGCTGTTACAATGACTGCTGCTGTCATGGAATATTACATTTATGCCGAAAACAATTTAGCTGGTATTTTTAGTCCGCAGCGTGCTGAGCATGAATTTCATACACTACTTGTTAATGCACCTATAGCTGTGGTTGGAAACGTGGTAATTAATGAGTTGATGTCAGATAATTTTTCAACTGCTTTCGATGATTTTGGTGAATCAAATGACTGGATCGAGTTTTACAATACAACTTCTTCCGCATTGAATTTGAGTGGGTTATTCTTAACTGATGATGTTTTAAACGTTACAAAATGGCAATTTCCAGTTGGATCAATTATAGAGCCTAATGGTTTTTTAATTGTCTGGGCTGATATGGACACATTACAAAACGGACTTCACGCAAATTTTAAGTTAAGTAATGGTGGCGAATCGTTATATTTCACCAATGGAACCTCCGTTTTTGATTTGATTGATTTTCCTGCTTTAAATCCTGATCAAGTATATGCGCGTTGTCCTGACGCAGGTACCTTTACCTATTCAACACCAACTTTTGCGGCTGCTAATAATTGTTATTTGCAAACGGATGAAATAAATGGAGATTTTGTTAGCGTTTTTCCTGTTCCTGTATTAGATATTCTTAACGTTAAGACAAATTTTGAAGGTGAAAAAAATGTCAAATTAATTGATTTAAATGGTAGGCTTTTAGCTTCCTATATTTTTGAAGAAAATGTTTTAGTAATTTCAACTTTAGATTTATCGCCTGGTGTGTACCATTTGTTGGTGGAAACAGAAAGTCAGTTGTTACAGAAAACTATAATAAAGTATTGATAAACGAAAAATCCCTCAATTAGAGGGATTTTTTTTGTGGATAACCTATTTTATTGCTTTACGATCTTGTAGCTTCCAGAATGATATAAGGAATTAATCCTAATGAAATAAACACCACTTTGAATATTGACTAACGAAATTGATTCATTGTTTTCCCCAGAACCAGAGTGAATTAATTTTCCTTGTGCATCATAAAATTCATAATTGAATTCACTAGGATACTCAATATTTAAAATTGAATTAGCTGGATTTGGATATAATTTTAATCCAATTAATGATTCAGATAAACTTCCACAATTTTCTACATATACATAGGTGTACAAAGTTGTATTACATACGCCATCACTTATCTGACAAGTATATTGGTTTGTAGCGTTTGGTGAAACAACTATTGAGGCTCCAGTGCCGATATTTGTTGCTCCATCATACCACGTGAATGAATTTCCTCCACTTGCATTCAATGTAGCTGAAGTCCCTGGACAAATTGTGGTACTTGGAGAAATCGATGCACTCAATTCGTTGGAAATAGCGATTGATTGCGTGTATGTATTAACGCATCCGCTACCATTCGTCTTGATTTTAGCATTATAAGTTCCTGCTGGTAGGTTGTTGAAAATTGTGCCTGTTTGATAATTGATACCGTCCTTGCTGTATGAGTAGGGTGGGTGACCACCTGTTGGATTGGTAAACGTTAAGATACCATTATTTAAACCACAAGCAGTAGCTGTAGGCGTTAAGGTTGCTGTAGGTTTTGCATTAACATCAATAGGAAGATAAATTCCGTCAGTTAAACATGAACCATCAGCGAATAAATAAATTCTTCTGTTTTGTGCTGTTGGAAAAGTTACAACATTTGCTCCAGCTGAACTTGTGGAAAGAATAGTAGTGAATGGGTCATCCGTAACATACCAATAATAATTTGTAGTATTCAATGAACTCGCACCATTTACAATTACTTGTCCTCCCGCGCAAATTGCACTTTCAGAAAATGTAAAGTCAGCAACCGGTGCTGGGCCATTTGAGGTTAACACATCAAGCCATAAGCTAGTTTTAAAAGTTGCACCAAAGATATCGGCTGGAATATGCCAAGTTCCACTGTAGAATGTTTTCATAGTATTTAATCCGTTTATTCTATCATTGTAATCCACACACATCAATGAGATGGAATCCTGAGGCGCACCATAGAAAACTTCAAATGATACCCAAAAGTTTCCTGTAACAGTTACAGGATTCGTGAAATCAAACTCGTTGTAGAATCCTTCATTCATATCTGCAATGAGCAAGGTGTCTGTTACCAAAATAGCACCAGGGCTTCCTGCTGCATCACTATGTAACCTGATTTTCATTAATCCGTTACCACTTTGATTTGCAGCTACGGCAATTGGAAATCTCAATCTTCTCACTTGAGTGGACGCTGGTGCTGTGAATTTATCAGCATATTGTAAAAGTCCGATGGTACCATTCGAAATTTTTGATGTCCCCGGAAAAAATCCCCAGTTTGGTGCTGGAGTAACATTGTAGTATGCGTAGCTTTCTGTTGCCGGTAAGTAATTTCTTAAGGTATCACATGCTAAACTTGTCGCTGGTGCAACGACTTGAACATAACCTGTTTTGGTTTCGTTATCGCTTCCGAATGCATTAGAGGCGGTTAAAGAAATTGTATAGGTTCCAACATTGTTGAAAGTTGCAGTTGGATTTTGCTGTGTTGCATTTGTTGCTCCTCCCCCAAAGTTCCAAGACCATGACGTTGGTGTATTCGTGGATTGATCAAAAAAGTTAACAGAACCTCCTGCTGGGATTATAATTGGAGAACTAATGTCCGCGCTGAAATCAGCAACAGGAGGTGCGTTAACTGGGTCACAACCATTCGAAGCTAACAATGAACTTCTGATTCCAGTTAGAATGGAAAGCAAATAATTGGCTTGAGCTTGTGTATACATAACTGTACAATTGCTATAATCCATATAGTTCTCATATTGAGTTTGTACACCAGTACAAGTGGTTTGATTTCCTGAACAGGAACCTGAAAAATTGAAAGAGGGTCCTGATGTATTCGGTGTATCGGTAAAACCATCATCATTCGAACAGCCTCCTGAGCCACCCCAAGTATGATCTAAACCAAGGTAATGTCCTATTTCATGCGTAAGTACATTGTCGTTATTCACACCTAAATTGTAGTCTATTACAATACCGTCAATTGAAGAGCCAGGGAGGAAAGAGGTTGTCGGTCGATAAGCATATCCAGCAGTTCCTGAATTGGCACCATTAGAAATATCGCATATCCAAACATTTAGATATTTGTTTCTATCCCAAATTTGAGACCCACCTGTGCTTGAGGCCTTCATTTTGTTTTCTTCTCCACCATTTGAATTGTACCAATCTTCAGTCGTTGAAACACGAATCACACCTAATTCTGTTAAAGGCGAACCTGTTGGGGTTCTTGTAGCCAGGCAAAAGTTGATATTTGCGTCAGCAGGTACAAATCCAAAATTTGTTCTTGCTTGAGACGCATCGGCATTCAGCAATTGAAAATCTTGTTGTATATCATTAAATACCTGCATTATTTGAGCATTCGAAACGTTTTCTGCCGGATTGTTCGGGTTGTGCACTACGTGAAAAATAACCGCTATGGTATTGATCCCTGGTGTTTTGTTGATGTTTGGAACAACAGGATTTTCGGTTCCTTTTTTATAATCCTTATTAAATTGTTCCCAAAGTCCTTGCTCTTGATAGTATTTTTGGGTCAATTCATGACTTCCGCATTGATTGCCTCCAATACCAGAACCTTTAAATGATGTATTTAAAATAGGTTGAGCAACTTTTTGACCTGAAACATATGTAATGTTTTTCGGAGCATTGTTCAAAATGGGAATTGGATTTGTTGAACTTGCAACTTGACCATTAGAATAAACAGTTGTAAATGCGAAAAATAAAAGTAAGTAGATGTGTTTCATTTTGGCCGTTTTAAAATATGCCGCAATATAAAACACTTTAATCTCTAATGAAAATTTTGTTGAAAACTCAAGTTTTTCTTTTCTTCTTTTTTGCGGCAGGGAAGAGAATGTTATTAAGAATCAAGCGATAACCTGGAGAATTAGGATGAAGATTTAAATCTGTAGGTGGGTCTCCAACGCGGTGTTCGTAATCTTCAGGATCATGTCCGCCATAAAAAGTCCATGTGCCTTGTCCCATTTCACCGTGAATGTATCGAGCAGTTTTTAGCGCTTCATTTTGACCCATTATTAGCACGTTGGGTTTGATGTAACTTGTTCTAAAATCTGTTGTTTGCCCCATGAAACCGTCAATTATATTGGTGTGGCATTGGGTAAGCATGGTAGGTACAACATCCCATTTTGCTGAAAATTCGAATAAGGTAAATTTATCCGTTGCTTGTGTCATTTTTCCCCTATGGTCATCTGTTCCATCAATGGTAGAGTATTCGTAGACATAAGGATCCTTCTCCAATTTATAATTTTCAAAGGCAAATGAATTGGAATAATCAAGTTTACTTTGCGCTTGAGGATCGCTGGCGTCACCATCGAAAACACTCTCACAAATATCGGTTTGATGCGCAGCAAGACCAATATCGAAGCTGTCTGTTCCACTGCACATTGTAAATAGAAATCCACCGCCAAGAACAAAATTTTTAATGTTTTTGGCAACAGCTAATTTTAACTCAGAGACCTTATTGAATCCAAGCATTTGAGCATCGGCTTCAGCATTGCGAACTTCCTCTTTATACCATTCATAATTACTAAACGACGCGTAAAATTTCCCATATTGACCTGTGAAGTCTTCATGGTGTAAATGCAGCCAATCATATTCAGGAAGTTTGCCCATTATGATTGCTGAGTCGTATATTTTATCGTAAGGAATTTCAGCATATTCTAAAACCAAGGTAACAGCATCGTCCCAAGGTTGCTTGCCGCCAGGTGTATAAACTGCTACTTTAGGAGCTTTTTCGAGCTGAACGACCTCCATATTCACCTCAGGATTTGAAATTTGGTTTTTAATTTGGTTAACCTGCCCTTCGGCGAGTACTTCGTATTTTACATTTCTAATAATTAATTCTTCTTCAAGGGATTGTAAGTGTGGCATTAAAAAAGATCCACCGCGGTAATTGAGAAGCCATTCAATAGTTACACCATTTTCAAGTGACCAAAATGCGATTCCATATGCTTTGAGGTGGTCAGTTTGGTTTTCATCCATTGGAACCAATAGCTGTGTACCATAGGATCGGAAAGTTGAAATAATCAAGAAAATTGATATGATAAATTTATGCATGTCCAAACTTCAGAATTACTAAAATAGCATTAAAATGGCGTATTGTCTGGAATATTCGTGTTAAAATCATCTAAATCTTCTGCTAAATTATCATTCATCCGGCTTTTGATCGTGTAGCTTGTTGGTGCATTTTGATCGAAATCTGAAAGTCCCGAAAAATTGGTGTGCTGGGGTACATCAGGATTTCCGGTGTAGCTCTCCAAATTTTCAAAACGGGCATATTCTGCGATAAATCTTAGTCTTACGCGATCAAGCGCTCCATTTCTGTGTTTAGCCACAATAATTTCGCCAACACCACTATTCGAATTACCTTCGTCATCAACTTGAAATCCATAATATTCAGGTCTGTAAATGAATGAAACAATATCAGCATCTTGTTCAATTGCTCCCGATTCTCTCAAATCTGATAATACGGGTCTTTTATCTCCGCCTCGTTGCTCAACAGACCTACTCAATTGTGAAAGAGCAATAACGGGAACATTTAATTCTTTTGCAATTTCTTTAATAGAACGCGAAATGGTAGAAATTTCTTGTTCTCTATTACCAGAACCTTTTGATCCGCCAGCCTGCATGAGCTGTAAATAATCGATAATTACCAAGTCTATATTGTGCTGCATTTTCAATCTTCGACACTTCGCTCTTAAATCAAAAACGGTAATCCCAGGTGTGTCATCAATATAAATAGGTGCTGTTGCAAGCTTCGTTATTCTTGAATGTAATTGTTGAAATTCATGTTCTCTTAAATCTCCTTTTCTTAATTTTTCAGCACTGATT
>CANHJY010000085.1 GCA_947461185.1 Flavobacteriales bacterium | reverse complement strand
TCCGGTT
The DNA here is from genome assembly GCA_947461185.1 of Flavobacteriales bacterium. Taxonomy (GTDB): domain Bacteria; phylum Bacteroidota; class Bacteroidia; order Flavobacteriales_D; family Crocinitomicaceae; genus M0103. Next base: position 7,689 of record CANHJY010000085.1, on the reverse strand, counting down.
TTAGGAATTCTTTCGATGCCATTTACAATTACATTCATGCTGAGATAACTGACAGCAGCGTCACAGAATTGATGACCTGATTTGTTTTTATGTTCATGAAGAAATTGATTCACTTCATCCTCATGCAAAATTCTTTTAAGGTAACGAGTAATAAAGCCCGGAAGCCATTTTTTGAGTTTCGGATTTTTGCTCTGAATAAGCTTCTCAACATCAATTATTTTCTTTGCATTTTCTTGCATTACAACAAATTTAAAGGAATACAAAACAAAGAAATTGATATATGTACTGTTTTATTCACATTCACATCTTGACTACTTCGTGTAATTTAGAAGGATTCATAGAATTTCTTGAGGTAAGTTTGCTTAATTTTACAGAAATTATTGGGTAATTATGATAAAATTGTCACGAAGGTTACGCTCAATGGAAGAGTCTGCTACTTTGGCTATGTCAAGAAAAAGCAGGGAACTAAAGGCTGCAGGTAAAGATATCATTTCATTAAGTTTGGGTGAGCCAGATTTCAATACACCTCAATTTATAAAAGATGCCGCTGTAGAGGCAATGAATAATAATTTCACTACTTATACTCCGGTTTCTGGTTATGACGATTTGCGTGAAGCGATTGTCGAAAAGTTTAAGCGAGATAATGGTTTGAATTACACAAAAGACCAAATTGTGGTTTCAACGGGCGCCAAACAATCCATTGCCAATGTTGTCTTGAGTCTTATTGATCAAGGTGATGAAGTGATCATTCCGGCACCTTACTGGGTATCCTATTTGGAAATTGTAAAATTAGCAGAAGGAACGTCAATCGTTATTCATGCAGATATTTCAACTGATTTTAAAATTACTCCTCAACAATTAGAAGCTGCAATTTCGGATAAAACAAGGATGATGATTTTTTCTACACCTTGCAACCCCACAGGATCAGTTTATTCCAAGGAAGAATTGAAGGCATTAGCTACTGTAATAGCAAAACATAAACAGTTGATTGTGATTTCTGATGAGATATATGAACACATTAATTGTGCAGGAAAACATGAAAGTTTAGCCCAGTTCCCTGAAATTTTTGACCAAGTTGTAACTATAAATGGTGTTTCCAAGGCATGGGCAATGACGGGTTGGAGGCTTGGTTATATTGCTGCTTCAAAAGAAATAGCTGATGCGTGTACCAAAATTCAAGGTCAATTTACATCGGGTACATCTTCAATTACTCAAAAAGCTTCAATTGCTGCGCTTCAAGCGGATCCCATTGTTTTAAAAGATATGATAGCAGCTTTTAAAGAACGAAGAGAGCTTGTATTGAATGCTTTAAAAAAGATGCCTGGAATTAAAACAAACGTGCCTGACGGTGCATTTTATGTTTTCCCTGATGTTTCCTATTATTTCGGAAAGAAATTTAACGAATTTAATATCCAATCTGCAGAGGATTTATGCATGTATTTGTTAAGTGAAGCTTTAGTTGCGGTCGTTACAGGTGAAGCATTTGGTGATCCAAATTGTATCAGGATATCATACGCTGCATCTAATCACGTTTTAGAATCTGCTATGGAAAGAATTCGAATTGCACTTGAAAAACTTCAATGATAGATTATAAAGCATATTTTGATCGATTCAATGGCAAAAAAATCCTTGTCATTGGGGACGTTATGTTGGACACCTATGTTTTAGGGAAAGTTAATCGCGTAAGCCCCGAAGCCCCAGTTCCAATTGTGAGCTTAGATAAAACAGAGGAACGTCTAGGAGGAGCTGCAAATGTTGCGCTTAATATAGTCGCACTTGGAGCGCAACCTATAATTTGTTCAGTTGTCGGAAATGACGATGCTGGAAAAAGTTTGGTAAAGCTACTGCGTGATTCCGATGTTTCAGATGATGGGTTAATTTTTAGTGATAACAGAAAAACAACCGTAAAAACAAGAGTTATAGGTAATAATCAACACCTATTGAGAATAGATGCTGAACAAACGCATGATATTAATCAAGGTGATGCTCAACATCTTTTAAAGCGCATCGAAGATTTATTGAAAAAAGGTGTTGACGCCATAATTTTTGAAGATTATAATAAAGGTGTTTTAACTGCTACGGTCATAGATAATATTATAAGAATGGCTTTGCAATTTAATGTTATCACAACCGTAGACCCCAAAAAAGAGAACTTTTTAGCGTATAAAAATGTGACTTTGTTCAAACCAAATCTCAAAGAGCTTAAAGAAGGTTTGAGACGGGATTTTAACTTTTCGCAAGATAAATATGCATTTGAAGAAGCAATTAATGAATTGGAATTGCAATTGAAAAATCATATTTCTTTTGTAACCTTGTCTGAACACGGAGTTTTTATAAAGAATGATAATGAGCAACATTATGTTCCTGCGCATATTCGAAATATAGCAGATGTAAGTGGAGCAGGGGATACGGTCATTTCCGTCGCTACGCTCTGTTTGATTGCTGGATTTGATGTTAAAGAATTGGCGGAAATTTCAAATATTGCTGGTGGACTTGTATGCGAGGAAAGTGGTGTAGTATCAATTTCTAAAGAAAAATTGATAGCAGAAGTTGAGCAGATTTTAAATAGTTAGGAACAAAAGTTATCATTTCATGTTGCTTGTATAAATAGTTTGAAATGTCTGAACAGAAAATAGTTAAACCTTACGGTAAAGAAAATAGTTCCAAGAAGGATGAAGTTGCTGAAATGTTCGATAATATTTCAAAGCGATATGATTTTTTAAATCATTTTTTATCATTGGGTATCGATAAAATTTGGCGCCGAAAAGCAGTAAATGAACTCAAAGAAGTTGCCCCGAAGAGAATTTTAGATTTAGCCACTGGTACTGGAGATTTTGCAATTGCTTCGTTGCGATTGCAGCCACTAGAAATTGTAGGAATGGATATTTCCGAAGGTATGCTTGATGTTGGTCGTCAGAAAATGAAAAAACGTAAGTTTGACAGTATCATATCAATGAAATATGGAGATTCTGAAAATTTACCGTTTGAAGACAATTATTTCGATGCTTTAACCGTTGGTTTTGGTGTTAGAAATTATGAGAATCTCAACAAAGGATTATTCGAAATGTTACGCGTTGTTCGACCAGGTGGAAAAATTGTGATTTTAGAATTTTCTAAACCAAAACGTTTTCCTGTAAAGCAATACTATGCATTTCATTCTAAATATATTATTCCGTTTTTTGGAAAACGTATATCAAAGGATGAAAAAGCATATGCTTATTTGCCCGAATCTGTGGCTGCCTTTCCCGAAGGTGAAGATTTTGTGAATATTTTGAAAGATTTAGGGTATCAATCAGTTAAATCGCGTTTGGTTTCTGGCGGTATTGCCACAATTTATTCAGGTATCAAATAAATAAATGAAAGAAATCTTGCATAAAATATCGAGACGAAAAGCTAACAAATTGTTTGCAACGCTCTTCATTTTGTGTTCTTTAAATGCAGTAGGTCAAACCTCGAAACCAATGAATTACAGAAAGTTTGATGACAAACTTTTACACTTTGGATTTATGTTAGGGATTAATTCCGCCAGTTTTACGGCTTTACCTAAACAGAATGCATATGCGCAATTTGGACTGAAATCATTAGTTATTAATTCACAACCTGGAGGACAAGTAGGTATCGTTTCATCACTTAAATGTGGAACTCCTTATGTCAGATTGCGCTTTTTGCCATCTTTATCTTTCCAGGAAAGATCGGTCTTGTATACCTATAAAAATCCTGATCCTAATGCAACAAAAGATATTTTCGATGAGCAAAGAGTGAATTCCACGAATTTGGATTTCCCGTTGATGTTTCAATTTAGAACGGCAAGATTAACCAATTTTGCAACTTATCTTTTAGCTGGGGCGCAATATTCAATTGATTTACAATCTCAACAAGATGCATCTCAAAATTACGCAGACCCATTTTTAAAAATCAAAAAATTTGATATTCAAGGTCAAATAGGCGGAGGAATTGAACTTTTTGCGCCGTATTTCAAGTTTGGCATCGAACTCAAATATTCGCATGGATTCAATAATTCCTTTATTCAAGATAATACAACAGTATCCAAACCCATTGATTTACTATACAATAGGGTTTGGTGGATATCAATAATTTTTGAAGGATAAAATGGCGATTCTTGTTCAATTAAGAATTAAACCTGAATTCATTTGTGATGATTTTCATATTAAAGAAGCAATCAAAGATCAACTAAAATGGAAGAATGATGATTTTTCATTTATTTGGAAGAAAAGAAGCATTGACGCTAGGAAACCCCAGATTTTTTATAATTGTACTTTAGAAGTTTTTCAAAAAGGAGAATGTACTTCAGATAAGCCAAAATTTGAATTTAAAAATGTTAAAAATTCAAAGGCACTTATCATAATTGGTGCAGGTCCAGCTGGTCTGTACGCGGGTTTAAGATGTTTAGAATTGGGCATCAAACCGATAATTTATGAACGAGGAAAGGACGTGAGGTCCAGAAGAAGAGATTTAGCCGTATTAAATAAAACAGGTATTGTTAATCCAGATTCCAATTATTGTTTTGGTGAAGGAGGAGCGGGTACTTACTCCGATGGAAAATTATACACCCGGTCCAAGAAAAGAGGTGATGTGGACAAAGTTCTTCAACTTTTTGTGCATTTTGGGGCTGAGGAAAGCATAGCTGTTGATGCGCATCCACATATTGGAACGAATAAGTTACCACAAATTATCGTGGCCATGCGAGAACAAATTATTAATAATGGTGGTGAGGTTCATTTCAATTCTAAAGTGAGTGACTTTTTAATTGAAGATGGTGGTATCAAAAAAATCCAAATAAACCAAGTCAATTGGATCGATTGTGAGGATGTAATTATTGCAACTGGTCACTCCGCGCGTGATATGTTCAATATGCTCCATGATAATGGCGTTCGATTAGAATCGAAGTCTTTCGCATTAGGAGTGAGGGTAGAACACACACAAGCGTTAATTGATAAAATTCAATATCACGGAAGGTTGAATGATGATTATTTACCGCCCGCCTCGTATGCTCTTGTCGAACAAGTTGAAGATAGGGGAGTGTATTCTTTTTGCATGTGCCCTGGTGGAATTATCGCGCCTTGTGCTACAAACGAAAATGAAGTGGTTACTAATGGTTGGTCTCCATCTAAACGCAATAATATTTATTCCAATTCGGGTATTGTGGTAGCCATTCATCCAGATGACTTTTCAAATAGTAAGCAGGATCCATTTGTTTGTTTAAATTTTCAGCAATCGATTGAACAAAAAGCATATCAACTGGCTGGAGGTCAACAGAAAGTTCCAGCTCAAAGATTATTGGATTTTGTCAATGGTGTTCAGTCAAAGGATTTCCCGAGATCATCATACGTTCCAGGAATTACTTCTGTAAATTTTAATGAATTATTACCACCATTTGTTCTAAAAAGACTTAAAAAAGCATTCGTTCTTTTTGATAAAAAAATGAAAGGATTTTTAACAAACGATGCTGTTATACATGGTCCTGAATCCCGAACATCATCGCCAATACTTATTCCTAGAAATCCTGAAACCCTGGAGCACCCTGAAGTCTCGGGCATATTTCCATGTGCTGAAGGAGCAGGTTATGCAGGCGGAATCGTTTCTGCGGCAATTGACGGGATGAAATGTGTTGATGCCATCGCTTGCAAATGGGAAATGTTAACTCAAAAATAAACGCATGTTCAAGAATCTTTTAATTATCCAATTTATATTTTTTGTTTGTACTTCTTATTATGGACAAGGAAATCCTGATTATTCAATAACAGAAAATTGGGCTGTTTTACCCGATAATTATCCAGATTTTTTATATGATTTCTCCACTCCAAATATCAATGATTCTGTAGATGTGTTTTATTGTTATCCGACATTAATTACATCAAAAAAGGACAAGCGTTGGAATGTTCCCATCGAAGATAGTGTACAGCAAGAAAAAGTTTTGAAGTCAGCTGTCAAATTCCAAGCCTCAGCTTGGGTTTCATCGGGAAATTTATATGTCCCATTCTATAGACAAGCGCATATTCGTTCTTATTATGAATTGGATTCTGGAGGAAGAGATGCATTACTTTTGGCTTATTCTGATGTTAAAGCTGCTTTTGAATATTACTTGGAACATTTTAATAATGGTAAAGCAATCATTTTAGCAGGACATAGTCAGGGATCAACGCATATTTCAATGTTATTGCAGGATTTTTTTGATAATAAACCTTTACAAAAACAGTTAATTGCAGCCTATATTCCAGGAATAGGACTTGATACTAACCATTATGAATCAATTAAATTAATGGATCAACCTACAGCATTTGGTGGATTCTTGGCATGGAATACGTTTAAAAAAAAATTTGATCAATCCAATTATCACTTTTATGAAGGTAAATCTGTAATCAATCCAGTAACATGGGATACGAGTACTTTTACACCTAAAATACTTCACCAAGGATTTCTGTTTTCAAATGGAAACCTTTATAAAAATTCATTTAATACCCACCTTGATGATGGTGTAATTTGGATAACAACGCCCAAGTTTCCATTCCGTTATTTGGCTTTTACAATGGATAATTATCATGTTGGAGATGTGAATTTATTCTGGGAGGATATTCGTCAAAATGCAATCTTGCGTGTGAAAAGTTATTTTGAAGCGAATCTAAAGGAATAAAAAAACGCCCTCCGAAGAAGGCGCTTTCATAAATAACTGTGTTCAAATTATCTTTGCAAATGAAGATATCCGTGACCCTCGAGAACAGCATCTTGATAACCTTGTAGCACATATTTGTAAAAATATACACCGTCTGTAGCTTCATTACCATTATCGGTTTTACCGTTCCATGCAGGATTAATTCCCGAACCTTCAAATACAACATTTCCCCATCTATTGATGATTGTTAAATCAATATTTAGTGCATTCGTTGCATTCAAGAAAAAGAAGTCGTTATCACCATCATTATTTGGCGTGAATACGTTAGGTACTTCAACAGTTGGAGTTGGAGGAATACAAGAACCATCATCAACTTCTGCAAGTGGATTAAAGTTGATGGCTATTGGATCTGTACAACCACATACACTAATCAAAACCGGCAGAAATGCAACATCATCACAATTCCCTTCTGATGCTGTAAGTTGTATTTGAGCATCTTCAGTAAATGTTTGTGTAATACTATTGGTATTATTAACTGTCACTTGTTGTCCGTTTCCAAAATTCCATTCAAAAGTTGAAGCGTTTTGACTATTATTAGTTATCGTCACATCTAGCGGTGTACAACCAAAATCAGGTGTTATACTAAATGATGCAATTGGTGGATTCAAAATATCTACGAAAACACTATCATTTACATCACAAACAGCATCTTCAACAGTTACATAATACCATCCAGATGACAAATCTGTCCATACGGAAGCGTTAATGAAATTAGGACTGTTTGGTCCAGGGCCTGACCAATTGTAACTTACACCAGTTTGTGGAGTTACCGTTTGACCTGAAATTTGAACAGAAACATAGCCGGTTGGTTCACAAGTTGCTGGCCCCATGTATATAGTGTCTATTTGCAGGAGTTGATTGATGACCATGTAGACACTATCCTCCCGGGTGTAGCCGCAACCATCTGTTATGGTAACATAGTATAACAAAGTATCATGTTCTAAACCACTTGTAGGAAGAATGGTGGGATTTGTTGTACTTGGTGTTGACCATTGGTA
>CANHJY010000084.1 GCA_947461185.1 Flavobacteriales bacterium | reverse complement strand
TAAAAACATTTAAAATTTAAGATTATGAAAACAAATAACTTTTTCCGCTCTTTAACACTCATCGCAGTTACTACCTTAACTTCAGTTGCAGCGATGGCACAACAGCTTTCACTTCAAGTGAATTATACCAACCCATCTTGTTTTGGTTTAAACAATGGAGAGGTGGTAATCGATATCACTGGAGGAGCTGAACCCTATTATGTTAATGGTCTTCAAATTACAGGAACACAATTTATAGCAGGCTACCTTGCTGAAGGTAATTTCACCTTCAACGTTGTAGATGATGCAAATAGCTCAACTTCCGCTGATGTAACATTGGTTGCTCCACAAGCATTGAACGTACAAGGAGTTGTAAACAATGTTACAACATTCGGAGGAAATGACGGAACAGTAGATGTTACTTTAGCTAACGTACCAGTTACTTTGTCTTGGACAACTTTTGATGGAACAGGACTCGCAGCTGGCCAAGTTGACCAAGCTGGTTTATCTGCGGGAATTTACAACCTTACGCTTACTGAAAGCAACGGTTGTCAGACTTTCAGAAGATTTGTCGTAACTGAGCCGGTTAATCCAGCTAACTTCTTCACACCGAACTTCAACCCAAATACGCAAGGTTCAGGTAGTGGAAGTTCAACTTCAGGAATTTAATAATAAATAAAGATCCCAGTTTAACGCAAACTTAAAGGCCAATTCCATATGGGGTTGGCTTTTTTGTTTTGGGATAACCGTATTTAATTATTTACAAACGACTAAAAATCGAAAGTAAATGAATACCAACCGAATAATAATTTTAATGTTTTGGAATTTTGCAAAGTCGAATTCAAATAGCAATATTGGATTCATAAACTAACATTTTTTTCAAACTTTAAATTATTACAAACATGAACACATTAAGAAACAAAGTGAGTTTGATTGGTCGTCTAGGAGCACAACCGGAAATTACAACTTTTGACACAGGCCGAACGTTGGCGAGGTTTACATTAGCTACAAATGAAAGCTACAAAGACAAGATGGGGAATTGGCAAGAAAACACACAATGGCATACTGTAAATGCTTGGGGAAAAATTGCCGAAAGAGTTAAAAAAGCGTTGAATAAAGGTCAGGAAATAATTTTGGAGGGCAAATTGGTTCATCAATCTTATGAGTCAAAGAATGGTGAAAAACGCTACGGAACCATAATTGAAGCCACTGAGTTTTTGTTACTAACAGGTAAAGCCGAAAAAACAGAAACCATTAAAGAAACATCGAAAAAGTAAAACCTCACTATCCAAAAAAAATATCAAAATGAACCACGTAAATCTAATAGGAAAGATGCAATCGAAACCAAAGGTTATAGAGCTTACCAACGGTCGAAAAATAGTACGTTTTATTTTATCTACAAAAGACACTTATATAAACAGTAAGGGGTTCGAAAAAACTAAAAGTAATTGGCATCGAATTTTTGCCTGGGGGAAATGGGTTCAAATCATTGATAAATTTTGTGATGATGGAATAGAGGTTGCTATTGAAGGAAAATTAGTGTCTAACTTTTATAAAAGCAATGGCAACTCAATATTTTATCAGGAAATAGAAGTAAATGATTTAATTATTTTATAAAGAATTTTATGTTACGAAATCACATCACTTTAATTGGAAATATTGGCAAAAATGCACAAATCACCAATTTCGAAAATGGAAAAAAAATAGCACGATTTAATCTTGCAATAAATAAAAAATTTAAAAATAATTCTGGTTTAGAAAAAACAGAAGTTGAATGGCACAATATATTCGCATGGGGAAACATGGCAAATTTTATTGAAGAATATGCTGAAAAAGGAAAGCGTGTTGCAGTTCATGGAAAATTGGTTAATAGAAACTACCTTGATAAAAACGGTTCGAAAAAGCAAATCACCGAAATAGAATTAAAAAATATTATCGGGCTATAAAATCGTCTTATAACGGCATGAAAAGGAGATTGTTTTTTAGCGATCTCCTTTTTATTTATGAATTAATAATTTCTGTAATCGTTCCATAACTGACTTCTAATGCCAACAACTGGAATAAACTGAGTATGATTCAGCATACTATTATAACGCATTTGAAACTCAGCATAGCATTGAATTTTACTCTTTTTCAATGGAATGCAACTAGCTGTAAGGATTACTAACAAAGAATTATTTCCTTGACCTTGGCCAATTTGGTGACCATATTCAAAAGGACGAAGCGTATAGGGTTTGTACATATCACCGCCATAGCTAAATCCATCTTTATCAAATCCACGCAAGGAATAATTAATGAATATTTTAAATAGCCAATTGGATTTTTGAATTTTCCATTCACCTAGTAATTCCGCGAAATTACCGCCATAGGGATGAGAAAGGGTCATTCCTTGATTACCATAATTTTGATCGCTAGATAAATGAGCATATGTATAAGGCCTTGCGCTATTCAATTCAATCCTATAAAAACTATTTGATTGCATTACTTTAAAATGACCTTTTATGCCCAACTGAAAACCAAACTTGTTTGCCCACCATCCCGATTTCGCTTTTATTTCGGCGAGAAAAAATTCATCAAGAATAAACTGTGTGTAAAAACTATGCGTTTTAAATTTTGCGTGAAGACTTAATCCTAATAAGACATTATCAGATGAGCCTAAAGCATATTCTTGAGGTCTGTAAAAAATAACGGGATTCAAATACTCAACCTCATATCCCCTATTCAATAAGGTGTCTTTTGGTTGAAAAACTACTGTTTCAAAAACACCAATGTTTAACCATTTTGTTGCATTGAAACTAATGTAATGGGTTGCGCCATTTTTTTGCTTCCATCCTTCACCAAATTTTTCCCGAAAAAATTGATAGATAACGTCATATTCTAAACGCCAAAATCTGGAACGGATCATTCCAAATGGATATGGCTTGCCATAATCACTTAGAAACATAGATCTACAACCCTCACCTATAAAGTTATGATCAAGGCCTATTTGAAAGTTAAATATTTTGTTAGGTGAAAAAGAAACTCTTCCTCGCCAATCGCCATATGTGCTATAATTCGTTAGAACCTTGTTGAAATAAGCACGAGGAAGAAATAACGAATCATAATTTAATAGTCCTTGCAAATAAGAAGTGCGGATATACCATTTCTCACCTAAACCAGAAGTTAGTTGAAGACCGGTTCCAATGCGATAATTAAAACTTTCCTTATAATCAGCTTGTAAATCGATTAATGGGCTAATGCCAAAATAACTCTTTTTTTTAACCCTTGTAATTAAATCATCTTTAGATGGACTGCAGGCCTGCCATGCTTTTGGAATGATTGATGAGTGGGATTGGATGGTATTAGGAGGCAGGGAATCCGATGGTAATTCTTCCATAAGAAATCCTAAACCAGATTGACAAAAAGCAATGCTAGAATTAAGTATTAATAATATGTAAAGAATCGATTTCAAAAATCTCTGTAATGATTATTAATTCCTGTTCTCATCCCAAAGCCAAAAACATTTGTTGTTTGATATGCTGATACTGTGGAGTCATGACGAAACTGCCAATTTATGAAAACACTTAAATTCATTTTTTTATTCAATCGGTAACCTAATTCGATATCCTCCAAAATTGAAGCGCCACTTTTTTCCTCAACAATACCATTACCCGCCAACAAAGCCTGACTAGAATAATCCTTAATTAAGTATACCATACTTTTTAATTCAACATACCAACGCAATCGTGTGTAATTATATCTCAATAAAACCTCATTGAAATTGGTTCCTTTTGGATGCGCTAACGCAAGGTTATAGTGACTGTATGAAAGCCTGTCATTTGATGATACATACATACTATTTCTTGCGCCATTGAATTCCAATTGAAACATCATTTGATGTATACCAGTTTTCAAATAATATCTTGATCCGAATTGATAAGCAAATGAATTAAATTGATAATTCCCAATGGCAAATTGCCCATAAAAACGCGTGTTCTTCATAAGGTTTGCGGAAATGTTTAATCCTAATATATTGTATGATAAAGAATCTGATATAAACATTCCAGCAAACCCAGGAACCGGACTATAAAAAAGAGGATTTACACGATTGGATTGAATAGAATCCCCTTTTGACCAAATGGTTCCGTCAAAGAGACTAATAATCCATTTTTCATTGGGTTTGTATGATAAATAATTTACCGATGTAGCCTTAGCTTCGTAATAGGCCTCTACTGCCGTGGTTACTGGTTTACGCAAGAGGTTAAAGGTCCTAAGTCGTAAATAATTTAAGCTCCACTTTGAGTTGATTTTCCAATCAATTCTGAAAAACGGTGCCGGCGCACTGTTGTCTGACATTAGTATTGAACGGTAACCATCTCCAATAAAATGTAAAGAATTTCCCGCGCTTAAGGTTAAATAATTTCTGGGTTTATAAATGATGTTTCCAACGGCATATGCATAATCAAAACCATCATTATTGAAAGGTTTGGTTCTGCCCGCGCCAGGAATGACAGCGTTTTGAGTTATATATTGACCCGTATTTTGATTGGGATAACGCTCGCCTAACAGTTTATAGTATGATGTTTCGTATGAAGAATAACGGCCTTGATTTTCATAAACCGCTGTGGAAAAGGAAAAATTCTTTTGTATATCACCTTCAATATAAATTCCCCGTGTATTTTGAAACAATCGCCGACTATTCGTGTCTATCATGTCTTTACCAATATAAAAGTCTGCTATTGGAGAAATCGTTAGAAAATAATCTTCTCCTTTAACCTCTATTAAATGCTTTTTGAAGAGTGTTTCAGTAAAGTTATAATACTGTTTACTTGAATCCCGGATGATATGATTAAGGTCATAATCACTTTCTATAATCGGGAAAAAACTAGGTTGATTAAAAACATCTTTGCGCGAGGTGTTGAATAATTCGTCCCTAAAATAACGATGCTGAAACACAAAGTTTTGTTGTGCGAGACTAAGAAAATTAATAAAAACAAATATCAGAACACAACACCGCATCGAAAATTATTCAAATCGTTTTATAGATTATTTAACAAAGTAAATTAAAATTGTTTGCAAACAAAAAAGCCGTCTAATTTAAGACAGCTTTCGAATTTATATTTTAAATATGCGTTAATGCTTAATTATTAGTTTTTTGTTTACGGCTTTAATTCCGGAACCATCAATTGTAATAATATAAACACCAGTTTTAAAATCTGAAACATCTATGCTTTTTTGACCATTATATAGCGTTGTAGAAAGCACTTGTTTTCCTAAACCATCAACAATTCTAATATTGGCATCATCACTCGACCCTAAAGATATGGTAACCATTTCTGATGCAGGATTTGGACTCACGGTAATTACTGGATTAGGCTTAACAACAGCTGTGTTTAAAGTAAAATTGATGTTTAAGTCCACGGAATCTAAATAATTACCACTAACAACATCCGTTATGTAATACCTGTAAATCGCATAACTGGCGTTATTCACATCAGGAGTAATTCTAGGTTTTAATTCTGCTTCTAAACCATCCGTAGTTAAATGTGTTCCATCTACAATTGTTGGAGCTGGATTTCCACCCGAATTCGGGGTTGAATAAACGTCTCCGGATGCATTGTAACAAAGCGGGGGCCAACATATTTGGTCAACCCAAGAACTTGGAACGGAAACCTTTTTCCTTGTGATTTTCCATTGTTGGTCTGCACCAGTTGTATTGGTTACCTTGAATTTAACTTCGTAAATACCACCTACTAAATCAGGGGAAGTTCCATATAGATTTACAGAATGGGATCCTCCTGATATATCCACTCCAACTCCATTTACTTGAATGGAAATTCCATCACCTTGACTTAAAGCGTTAAATCCGAAGGCAAATAAGAATGTAGAAAGTAATATTTTTTTCATAAGTCTAAATTTTCAATTGAAACCAAACTGAACTCTAAAAATAAGTTTTTTTTTAAAGCCAACGAAGTTTTATTTGAACAGACAGCAATATTTAAACCAATTTTCCCTGACGTATTTAAACAAAACTTTAAAAAATAGCAGGTTAGGATTACAAGAATGGATGTTAATGAAAGTTTTATCAACATTAAATTCTAATGTATATTTGACAATGGCAAGTTTTTTGAAAAGCCTGTTGCATTAAAATTTAAACCATGAAAAAAATATTACTTCTTTCGATTTCCATTTTTCTATCAGTTAATTATTTTGCTCAAGAAACAGAGGAGCATTCAGGAGATGTTAAAATGCTTCCATCAGTTGATTTAACTGACATGGAAGGGAATTCAGTGAATACTGGCGCATTAGGTTTTGATGGACCTGTTGTAATAAGCTTCTGGGCTACTTGGTGCTCTCCATGTAAACGTGAGTTAAACACAATTCATGATTTATACATGGATTGGCAGGAAGAAACTGGCGTTAATTTGGTAGCAGTGTCTATTGATGACGAAAAAACAAAAGGTTCAGTTCCGGTTTATGCTAATGGAAAAGGTTGGGAATATCTTGTGCTATTAGACCCTAATGGAGATTTCAAAAGGGCAATGGGCGTGAATAATGTCCCACACACTTTCTTAATTGATAAAGACGGCAAGATTGTATATTCACACAACAATTATGCTCCCGGTGACGAAAATAAATTGTACGAAGCCATATTAGAAATTGCAAATAAATAAAGGTTTACACTAAATTTGTGAACCATTGCTTACTTCATGAAAATCAAATTTTACTTTTTGTTTTTATTCCTTTCAGGTGTATCAACAAACTTCTCTCAAATTAGTACAGGAAATTTTACCGGTAATCTAGAAAGTACTTTTCAATATCTCTTGGAAGACAGTGTCATTAAGGCAACCCAACCTCTAGAAAAAGGATTGCTGAATTCCTACATGAATGTATTTTACACTCAAGGAAACTTCAAGGCAGGAATGCGTTTTGAATCCTATTTACCAAGAATTCAAGGTTATCCTGCAAATTTCGATGGAACAGGTATAGGTATGCGATATGTAGGTTATGATAATGGTTTCATTGACATAACCGTCGGTTCTTTTTACGAACAATTTGGATCAGGGCTTTCTCTTCGTGCTTATGAAGATAGAGCGCTTGGTTATGATAATATGCTCGATGGATTGAAATTGGTTGTCAGACCGCATAAGGGGGTTGTTATTAAAGGTGTTTATGGTTATCAACGTTATCAGTTTATTGAAGGAAGAATCGATCACAGCCCCGGCATTGTGCGTGGATTTGATGGCGAACTCAATCTTAATGAGGCAATAACGAAAGAGAATTTTTTGAAGACGAAAAATGGCAAACAAGTTCAAATTACTCTTGGGGGCTCTTTTGTAAGTAAATTTCAAAAAGATGACAATTCAACGCTCATCCTGCCTCAAAATGTAGGGGTTTATGGCGGCAGGGCGAAATTGCGCTATGGAAAAGTTTACTTTGATGCTGAATACATGACCAAGGGGCAAGATCCTTCACAGGATAATGGCTACAACTACAATACGGGGCATGCTGCAGTCGCGAACTTAGGTTATTCTCAAAAAGGTTTAGGAATTTTATTGTCTGCAAAGTCGGTGGATAATATGAGCTACAGATCTGATAGAACTAAACAGTTGCAAAATGTCCTCATTAATTACCTACCGTCATTAAACAAAACACATACTTATAACTTGGTTTCTTCGCTATATCCCTATGCAACTCAACCAGTCGGTGAAATAGCATATCAATTTGAAATGTTATATACTTT
>CANHJY010000083.1 GCA_947461185.1 Flavobacteriales bacterium | reverse complement strand
ATTAATAGTTGTAATTGTAATTGCGCTACTTTTTGACTTGGTCAATGGCTTCCATGATGCCGCGAACTCTATCGCTACCGTTGTATCAACCAAAGTGCTAACACCACTTCAGGCAGTAATTTGGGCAGGAACCTTTAATGTGGTTGCAATATTTATTTTTGACTTAAGTGTAGGTAATACCATTGCTAAATCGGTTGACACTTCTGCAATTGATTTATGGGTAATTCTAGCGGGTTTACTCGCAGCAACAGCTTGGAATTTATTCACTTGGAGATTAGGTTTACCATCTTCCTCATCGCACACCTTAATCGGAGGATTTGCTGGTGCAGCAATGGCTTATGCAGCCATGAAGGGTGGGTATGGTTTCCTTGGTGTTGGTGTATTAAAGACTGAAGAAATCATCAAACCGATTTTATTCATTTTTCTTGCTCCGGTAATTGGAGGAATCATTGCATTTCTGATTGCTTTAGTAACCATTCAGCGAGGTTTTATAAAGAAAATTTTAATTTCTACCCTGTTAAGTGTTGGAACAGTATACGCGAGTTACCATTATAAAGACTATTTCGAAATCAAAAAAGAAATGATTTGGATCATTGGTATTATGCTCGGTATCTTTTTGATTGCTTACATTTTATACCAAGTTATTCATGGCAGAAAACAAAGCGCTGTAAAAGAGTCATCAATGTATAAGCGTTTACAGTTACTTTCTTCTGCAGCGTTTTCTATTGGACACGGTGGTGCGGACTCACAAAAAGTAATTGGAATCATTTGTGCTGCTCTTTTAGTATATGCCAATATGGAACGCGAAGGAAAGGTGGATGTTCCGCTTCCTGAATCCATGAAGGTGTCTGAAGTACTTCAAATTAAATATGAAGACAAGGAGGGGAAAATTAAGAAATTCAAACCACAACGTTATGGTGAAATAAATGGAGTATCCTATGTAACCTACAAGGATTCTATTCTTTTCAATACACAAAGCCAAGAAGAATTAATTATTAAAGATGGTAAGATAAATTTAGCTGGTAATTCAATCACGGTCAAAGATAGTTTGAAACCTCTTTTTGTATACTCAAAATCCAAAAGGGTTGAAAAAGACGGGAAAATGAAGAGTGAGACCTCTTTTTATGACCAAAAAACAAATGAAATAATATTTGATGGCAAAAAATTGAATAAAGATTGGAAATATGCTTCTGTATTTAGTTTTAATCATTTCATTGGAGAAGATGGCAAACTTCAAGAAAAAAATGACAAAGCATCGAACATAAAGATTGAAAGTAAATTTACCAGAGACACATCACCTTTTTGGGTTGTTTTCCTTTGTTATCTCATGATAGGTTTAGGCACTTTAATGGGTGGTTGGAAAATTGTTAAAACAATGGGAACTAAAATCACCAAAGTTACTCCTTTAGAGGGTGTATGTGCCGAAACAGCTGGAGCCTTAACATTATTTACAGTAAGTCAGATGGGCATACCTGTATCAACTACGCACACCATAACTGGTTCAATCATCGGGGTTGGTGCAACAAAAAGACTTTCAGCTGTTCGTTGGGGTGTTACAGTTAACTTACTATGGGCATGGATTTTAACCATTCCTGTGAGCGCAATACTCGCAGCTACATTCTATTATCTCATAGTTTTATTCAAATAAAAGAAAGGATTTTGTTTTTTATACGAAGGGGCTGTAAAAACAGCCTCTTTTTATTTAAGCTCGTTTCATCGCTTATCTTTAAAAAAAGCTTTCATCTTTTCAGCGCAATCATGTGCTAAAACACCATTAGTTACAAGCGTTTTTGGATGGTATAAATCATGTTGAAAACGGCCAGCGCCTCTTTTTTCATCACGAGTACCGAACACAACTTTATCAATTTGAGACCAGTACAACGCTCCCGCACACATCACGCAAGGCTCAACGGTTACATATAGTGTACAACCCGTCAAGTATTTAGCACCCAAAAAGTCTGCTGCTGCAGTTATCGCTTGAACTTCGGCGTGAGCCGTAACATCATTTAATTGTTCAGTTAAATTATGTGCCCTCGCTATAATTTGATTATTAACTACCACAACTGCTCCAACAGGAACTTCACCTTTCTCTTCTGCTTTATCTGCTTCAAGAAGCGCTTGCTTCATAAAATATTCATCGTTAAATGGACTAATCATTATTTGGTAAATTTTAACATATTACAAATTCTGTTTAATCCTTCTGAAGATGGATTTCAACAAATTCATGCTCTGACTAAGTTATTAATAATAAACATAAATCAAAGATGTTAAACTTGCACTATTATAAATGATTAACCGAATTGAATGCGTACATTTACCAATTACCATTAAATAAACTCAATGCGTTTTAAGTCCATTCAGTTCGCAAAAGATCATAACGAAGAATTTTACAAAGTTCTTAAATCTAGGGTCAATCAATATTTCAAGACCAATGCCATATCAAGGCATGCTAATGCAAATATGGTTGTCAAAACTGTAGTGATGTGCCTAATGTATTTTGTACCGTTTACATTACTATTAACAGTTGCGGAAAGTTATCTTTTTGTTACCCTATTATGGGTCATAATGGGATTTGGCATGGCAGGTCTAGGTTTATCAGTAATGCATGATGCAAATCATGGTGCTTATTCCAAAAATGATCGTGTTAATAAGCGCATTGGTCAAATACTTTTCTTTCTCGGTGGAAGTGATGTTAATTGGCGAATTCAGCACAACATTTTACACCACACCTACACCAATGTAAATGGTTTTGACGAAGATATTAATCCAGGTCCAGTTATGCGGTTTTCTCCTCATGAAAAAAGACGTTATTTACATCGCTTTCAGCATATATATGCCTGGTTTTTTTATGGTCTAATGACTTTGGTTTGGTTTATTTCTAAAGATTATAAGCAAGCCGCTAGATATGAGAAAATGGGCTTGTTTGCGACGCAAAAAATCACCTACCGAAAACATATTTCGACAATTATTATTGCGAAAATTGTTTATGGGTTTTTGTTTATTGCGTTACCTATTATGCTCAGTCCGGTTGCTTGGTGGTACAGCATTATTGGCTTTATTATTATGCAATATATCGCTGGATTGATATTGGGTTGCATTTTCCAACCCGCGCATGTTGTTCCAACATCTGATTATCCAATGCCTGATGATTCAGGGAATATTGATGCAGATTGGGCTGTAAATCAACTTTATAATACCGCTAATTATGCCCCAAAATCCAAATTATTTTCGTGGTATGTTGGCGGACTGAACTTCCAAGTCGAGCACCATTTATTTCCAAATATTTGCCACGTGCATTACAAGAAAATATCTGAGATTGTTAAGAAAACTGCTGAGGAATTTCAGCTTCCTTACAATTCCTATAAAACATTTTACAAAGCTTTAGCTGAGCACACAAAAATGCTTAAAGCACTTGGTCAAAATGATTGGGCACCGGCTCTGCATTAAAACAAAAATATAATTACATGACACTCGAAACATTTTGCTCGTTTTGTCTGTCCCTTCCACACGTATCAGAAGCATTTCCTTTTGACCGGAACACTTTGGTTTTTAAAGTTGGCGGAAAAATATTTGCATTACTTGATGTTGAAAATTTCGAAGCCGTCAATTTAAAATGTGATCCTGAAAAAGCCATTGAACTTAGAGAAGTTTATAACGCAATTTCTGGCGGCTACCACATGAATAAAAAACACTGGAATACTGTTAAATTACTTGATGATGTCGATGATAAATTACTGCTTGAATTAACTCAAAACTCCTATCAACTCGTTTTTAACGGCCTTACCAAAAAAATAAAAGATGAGCTTAAGGTGTGATAAATACATATGGGCCGTTAGACTTGCCAAAACACGCAGTATAGCAACGGAACACATTTCCAAAGGAAAGATTAAAATCAACGGTGTAAGCACAAAGCCTTCTAAAGAGATTAAAATCGGCGATATCATTTCTATCTCAAAAAACGCAGCTGTTTTTTCATATAAAGTCATTCTATTACTTGACAAAAGGGTTGGTGCTAAATTGGTTTCTGAATACCTTTTAGATATTACACCCGCAGAAGAAATTGAAAAATTTCGAACATATCAATTGGCCCAACAATCCTATCGAGAAAATGGAAGCGGTAAACCTTCTAAAAAAGAGCGCCGCGATTTAGGCGACTTTCTAAGTGATTGGTAATAAGTTTATACCTGTTGTAACTTTTTCTTCGTTAACAAGTCTTAAAAGCATATAAACCATAAAAATATATACTTATGAAACGGATTATTTACTCTTGCATAATTATGGGTTCTTTTATTACCAATGCACAGGAAGCTCCAAAATCTGATACCACCAAAATTAATATGGGTAAAATCGAAATGATATTAATAGATCATTCAGACGATAAAGATTGGGAGTATGATACAATTGATGCTGCCCCTACAGAAGAAGAAAAGAAAATTTTTAAAGGTCACTGGTCTGGTATTGATGTCGGCTTCAACACATTAATGAGTGCTCCATTCGAAAGGAATTTCGAAAACTATCCGTACTGGGAAAATGACATTGCTAAATCATCCGTTTGGAATATCAATCTTTTGGAACATAAATTCAAAATCTTTCAAAACTATATTGGCATAACTACCGGATTTGGATTTAATTTAAACGACTTTCGTTTTACGGATAATTATGTCATAAATAGCACTGCTGATTCAACATTTGCAACGATGGATACCATTAACGATTATTCTAAAAACAGATTACAAGCCAACTATTTTACCATTCCGCTCTTGCTTGAGTTTTGTACGAGCAATGATGATGAAAACACTTTTTATCTTGCCGCTGGAGTTGTTGGTGGCGTGCGATTATCTTCTAAAACAGTTATGGTAACAGATGTTGATGGTAAGAAAGAACGTTTTGTCCGAAAAGATGATTTTGGAATCAATCCATTTAAATTAGATGCTGCTTTAAGAATGGGTTATGGCACTTGGGGCGTTTTCGCTAATTATAGTTTGATTCCTTTATTCCAGAAAGACCAAACAATGGATATATACCCAATGACATTTGGTGTAACCTGTAATTTCTGATAAACTATTTTAAATAAAAAAACGGGCGGTAATACCGCCCGTTTTGATTTAAATAAAATCTAAATCTTATCTTTTAACTACGTTAAACTGAGAAGTTTTTCCGTTTTCAAGTGTTACGTTAAATACATATACACCTGAATCTAAACCATCAATATTTACTTTAGTTGTTCCGTTCAAGAAATTTACCGCATTATTCATTACCACTTTTCCAGAAAGGTCAGTGATAACCAAGTTCGCAGCACCTTCACTTGCCAATTCAATAGTTACATTGTCATTTGCTGGATTAGGATATGCTTTTCCATCAATGAAAGAAGTTTCGCCAACATTTAACTCGGCCGCATTAAAGATAGCAACACCTACAGCAGAAGGCGTGTCCATTCCAAAACCTGAAGCGAAGTAAGTACCGTCGCTCTCATTTGGAGTTAGCGGTTGTAAATAAAGCGCCTCATTCCATAAATAGTTCTTCTTTGTATCATGCCCTAAGTATACTTCAACATTTACTGTTTGGGCACAAGCTAAATAGCGTTGGTTGTCTTCTAAAACAACAGGAGTGTCAAACATCCCTAATACAGTTTCACCTTGCAAATCTGCTGTATAATTATAGAAGCCAAATGCCACTGAATTCAATGCTGTAAATCCTAAATTTGCATCGTTCAAATCTGTGAACACATCTTCCCAACGATATAAGTTAATTGCTATTTCTTCACCTGTCAACTCTAAACCTGAAGCACTTGACGTTGATGCTTGAAAATAAACTCCAGCAGCACCAATTCTACTTGCATTTGGATCACTTATTACCATACAAGTTGAGAAAGTTGAATTGTTTGTTGAAGGACGGAAACCGTTATTTGAAGTTGGTAAACCTGTCACCGCATCAATTGTAGCATAAGTTAAAATCGAATCATTGATTACAAAATCAGAACTAATGGTGTTGTCTGCAGCATATTCATCAACTATTCCTAAATCAACAGTATATGTTAAGGTATATTTTCCTGCTGTATAAGTTGGAAGCGAGAATTGCGGGAAAGAAAATGCTCCACCAGGGAATATATCAATACTATCTCCTGATGCTAAAGCACCTACTGAAATACTTTGACTGTAAACTGAAGTTCCAGAAGGCCCATCAATATTAGCAACTACAGTAACATTTGTTTGTGGAAGTTGGCCATAGTTATAAACTCTAGTCCCCAATTCAAAATTAAATTCAGTTCCAGATTGCGACAATTGCGAAGCAACACCTGAAGATTTAGAAATTAAAGTGGCATCATCAGTAATTCCAGCATCATTTGCAAACAATCCTGTTTTATTGCCAATTAAACATACAACTGGTCCGTTTGCCATTTCATCAATTAGCGTTTGCCCATCAGTGCTAGAAAGCATAACAACCGGGATCGTAACATTAGCACCTTGAGCACCAGGCCCCATGCCTATAACGTCTGGATCACGATTTACGATGATAACTGCTACTGCTCCTGCAGCTTGTGCTTCAAAAGCCTTTGTTCCAAATTCACAAGTGTTTCTTCTAATAACACATATTTTTCCTGCATAAGCATTTGCCGGTGAAGGGTTACAACCTTCTTCAGCCAACAGGTTGCCATAAGTAGCATTTGTTCCTGGGGTTCCATCATTTACCATGATAAGCGTGTCCTCAACAAACGTTCCTGGAATCAAGAAATCTGGGGTACCCCATCCTCCTGGAGGGTCAGCCCATGTAAAGTCATAGTTGCCAGCAATATTAGCCGGCGACTGCACAGCACAAATTACCTGTGCTTGAGTCATTAAAGCTGACCCAATAAATGTGAAAGCAAGTAAGATTTTTTTCATAGTTAAAATTTTTGTGTTGCTAAAATAATATAAATATTAACGAATTTTTAACTTGAAAACGTTTTTTACACATGTTAAGTTGGTTAATAAACAAAAAAGGCCGCAAATGCGGCCGATAATGATATATTTTAAACATTTTTACTTCTCGGAAGTAAGCGCTGCTTTAAGGAATTCGCGATTCATTCTTGCAATATTTTCAATCGAAATTCCCTTTGGACATTCTACCTCACAAGCTCCAGTATTTGTGCAATTTCCGAATCCTTCTTCATCCATTTGCCTCACCATATTCAAAACACGCTCCTTCGCTTCAACACGACCTTGCGGCAATAGCGCATATTGCGACACTTTTGCCCCAACAAAAAGCATAGCCGAACTGTTTTTACATGAAGCAACACATGCGCCACACCCAATGCATGCAGCAGCTTCAAAAGCTTTGTCTGCATCAGCTTTTGGAACAGGAATAGCATTGGCGTCCATTGTTCTTCCTGAAGTGTTTACAGATACAAATCCACCTGCTTGTTGAATACGATCAAATGCACTTCTATCCACAACCAAATCTTTGATTACCGGGAACGCCTTCGCTCTCCATGGTTCAATATAAATGGTATCACCATCGTTGAATTTTCTCATGTGCAATTGACATGTTGTTGTTCCAGTATCCGGACCATGTGCACGGCCGTTGATATACATTGAACACATTCCACAAATTCCTTCACGACAATCATGATCAAATGCAACAGGCTCCTGTCTGTCATTAATGAGTTGTTCATTAAGCTGATCCATCATTTCTAGAAAGGAACTATCAGTAGAAACTTCATTCAACTTATACGTTTCCATTGCACCATTTACATTGGCGTTTTTTTGACGCCAAACTTTTAAGGTAATATTGATATATTTAGATGCCAT
>CANHJY010000082.1 GCA_947461185.1 Flavobacteriales bacterium | reverse complement strand
CTTAAGAAACAAATAACCCTTGGGTAACATGACATGCCCATGAATTAAATCAATGTTATTAATTTTTGATAGACCTCGTTTTAACGCTTGAATAGCCATCCTGTATGAACTGAAAGGATTTGATTTTTTTGGGTAATACGCGATTATTTCTGAAAATGAATCAGCCTCTTTTATTTCAAATTCTATTGACTTACAATTTTCAGCTGATTGGATATAAAGCACTGAAACTTTGTAAATCTCCGATAATAGCTCCGCTTGTGTTTTGACAAAATTTCCCAAAAATGGCTGGTTTTGATTGGGATACCAAGAACTTAAAATCAGAATATGCTTTTTTTGCTGATCCAAATAATTAGGCTAAAGCAATTGTGAAAACCGATTGAACTTGTTCCAAAGCGAAATCAATTTCCGCTTTTGTAGTATATCGCGAAAAAGAAAATCGCACGTTGGGGCGTGTCATGTCGGCACCAATACCTTCAAGAACGTGAGAACCTTTAGTTGCACCTGAAGTACACGCACTACCACCACTCACAGCAACACCTTTCAAGTCAAGTGAAAACAATAACATTCCGGCTTTGTCAGTTTTCGGAAAACATACGTTCAAAACAGTATATAGTGATTTTTCAGGATCGATTTCACCGTGAAAACTGATATTATCAAACATTTTACTCAGGTTAGCAATCATGTAATTCTTCAATTCTTGAACATGGTGATGATGTGCATCAAGATCCTCATATGCGAGTTCAATCGCCTTTGCTAGACCTACAATTCCATATACATTTTCTGTCCCTCCTCTTAATCCTCTTTCTTGTGAGCCACCGTGAATACGCGTTTCTATTTTATTTTTTTTGTTTACATATAAAAAACCAACCCCTTTAGGTCCATGAAATTTATGAGCAGCACAGGTTATAAAGTCAATATCAAGTTCAGATAAATTGAACGAATAATGTCCCATCGTTTGCACCGTATCAGAATGAAACAAAGCATTGTACTTTCTGCATAAGGCGCTCACTTCCTCTAATGGTAAAAGGGTAGCTATTTCATTGTTGGCGTGCATCAAAGACACAATTGCAATGCCATCTAACTTCAACAGGCGCTCTAAATCTGCTAAGTCTATGTTCCCTTTGCTATCAACTTTGACATAACTTACACAAGCTTTTCCCGTTTTTGCGATAGCTTCAGCAGTATGACCTACTGCATGATGCTCAATGGTTGAGGTGATAATATGGTTTACACCCATTTGATTTACAGCACTATACAAGGCGATATTGTCCGCCTCGGTTCCGCCTGAGGTAAAAAGAATTTCAGATGGTTCGCAAACCAAATGTTTGGCAATAGTCCGGCGTGAGGTTTCAATTAATGCTTTAGTCTGTCTGCCAAAATAATGCGTTGAAGAAGGATTTCCAAAACCTTCTTGCATAACAGGAATCATGGCCTCTACTACTTCAGGAGCAATGGGTGTCGTTGCTGCATTATCCAAATAAACACGCATATTTTTGAAATTTTTATCAAAGATATCAAAATGTTCAGATGCCAACAAAAAAGGCGATCTCTTGACCGCCTTCAAAATTACTTTAATTCAATTTACATCCATTTCGCTGCAAATTTTTTGAACTCTTGTCTTAAAGAACTAAAATTCTTTTCGAATGTCTTAACCAAGTCTTGTTCCCGCTCATGATATTCTACTTTTCGGTGATCTGCAGCAACAGGATTACTTTCTATAGAAGCAATCAATTCTGCTTCATTAATTTTAACAGCGTGTAATATATTGTCTATATTATCTCTCTGTATAATAAATTGATTTTGAAAATGCTCAATTTCCCCCATAACCTCTTTCGACGAATTCTTTTGTGCTAATTCTTCCAATCGTCCTTTAAGTATTGAAATTTCTTGCTTATAAAAATCCAATTTGTTTATCCAAGTGCTATTTTCTTCGTGCTGCTTGTAAATTTTTTCTTTCGTAGCCATGATGTATTCATTTTGTTTGTACAAAGTTTCATTTAAGTCGTCGAAACAAATATGACACACATCATTATGCTAGGTGATATTTGTCAATAACATAGGCATTGTATAAAGTATTGACATCTAACTTTATTTGATAATTTTGAAAGGGATTGATTTTATTCAGTCTTGCTCTGCCAATGCGTTTACTCTTATTACTCATTCTTGTTTTAACATCATGCGGATTAAAGAATTCGAATATCGAAACACCTGAATCCTTTAAGATTAAAAGACACGAAGCCATTGAAAAGCACTTTGAGGAAGAAATGATGCGTGTTGGTAAAACCTACGAGTCTCAAGCTTTTAGTCAAACTCAAATTTTAAAACCATCTAGTTATAAGGTTTTAGATTCCTTGTACATGGTCAAAGTAAATAATGAAAAAATTAAAAAAAATGACCTCGACCTTGAAGATGAAATTTTATTAGCGAGGAAACTTGCACAAAGTGATACCAATAAAGTAATTTATGTTGAGAATCATTTTTTTTCTGTTGAAGATGGAGATACTGTCAATTTTTATCAAGCACTAATTGATGTTTCTTCGACATTAGAAATACAAGAAATTAATCTATTCGAAAGTCTTGAAATACCTCAAAAACTGAAAGAATTTTATCTCATTTATTTTTTTGAAGAATCTTTTATTAACAAAGGTTTTTACGCTGAACCAAAGGAATTAGCGTTTTTCACTTATATGAAAAGTGGCCTTGAAAAAACAAGTGCCTTTGAAAGACAAGCAATCGTTATACAAACCCTCGAATTAATGAAGCTTGCCAATGAAAATAGCACATTTCAATTTAATGATTTAATTCGAATACTAACAAGAATGAATTTTCATGGGAAAAGTTATGCAGAAATCAATGAAGAGTTCTCAGAAATTGTTGGAGATGTAACGCTTAATGATAAAGGTGAAGAATGCATTAGCAGTTATCAATTAAATTATGCCTATGCCGAAGATCTGTCGGATGGAACTTTTATTCAACATGAATACAAAATATTCTTGGATAGATGGTTGCGGATAGTTAAAATTGAGAAACTAACGCTTTAATTCAAAGGAATTGTTACCGCGCCTTCAGAAATATCAACTTTCCGATTGAACGCTATTTTCTTTGAATTTGAAACATTAATTTCATCAATCCATTTTTCTTTTTTTAGATCAATTTCAATTAAGTATTGATCAACATGAATTGTAATCTTTCCTTTGGTTTTTTGAGTTGAAACATGGTGTTTTTCGATATTTATATCAAAATTCTTTTCAGCAATATTATAGAAACCAACCACTCCAGGATTATATTTTTGATAAGATGTAACTAACAAATTAGCCTTTTCACGAACTCCGTCATTTCCACTGTACATGCAAAAAATATGCTGTCCAATTTTTATACTTATAACTGGAGCAGTATTGTTGTAAAGACAAATTTCATTCTTATTTAAATTAATATATCGATTGAAAATTATCTGTCCGAACAAAATGAGAAAGCTCAACCAAAGAAAAAAACTCCAGTATTTATTTTTCCGAAGAACAACGTAAAGTATAGCAATAACGAACAATCCTATTACAACCCAAAAAGACAAATGGAAACCATATGCTACTGCTCCAGGAAGTGTTGCAACCCAAGCAAGAAATTTGAGCGATAAAAACAGACTTAAAAAGAGTAAAAAACCAATGAACAAATTCAGCCATGGAATCCAAAACAAAGCAAATAATGCTAATCCAAGCCCTAAAACTGCGCCTGATGTCGCCATCAATCCCAAGTTAGAAAGTATAAAGTAGTTAGGAAATTGATGAAAATAGTAAAGACTCAATGGCGTTGTCATGATTTGGGCAGCAAAACCAATCGCGGTTCCGTCCCATGCAAGTTGAAACAGCTTGTTCTTTATATAAAAACCTGTTCTAATTATTGAATAATAGAGAAATATCCCTAACATAGCCAAAAACGAAAGCTGAAATCCAATGTCGAAAATGGTCAACGGATCAATAACAAGAAGCACGAATGCTGTAAAAAACAAACTGTTATAAGCATCGTAATTAAGACCTGAAAGTTGAGAGATTCCAAGTATAGTAAACATGAAAACAGCTCGTAAAACCGATGGCGATAGGCCTGTAATTAAGGCATAAATCCACATAATTACTATTATGGTAATTAGCGCATTTTTTTTTGAAATATATCTGGAAAATAAATCAAAAAATTTCATAAGTATTTGCATAATGATTCCAATATGTAGTCCGGAAACTGCCAATACATGCATCGCACCTGTATTGGTAAATTGCATGGTTACCTCTTGACTTATCAAACCTTTATCTCCTAAAATAAGTGCTTGAGCAACTGCCAGTTCATTTCCACTTAAGTACTTTGATAAAATCGATGCGAAATAAATTCTCAACGCAGATGGAAGTTCATAAATCCAATTGCTATTACCTTGTTCTAAGCGCTTTATTTCATGAGACCTGACAAACGCTATTTTGTTGTAACCTTTTCTTTTCCAGTAACTTTCGCCGTCAAATTCGCCAGGATTATTTTTGTTTTTAATCTCATTAATTACACCACTTATCAGCACCTTGTCGCCCTTTTTTGGTGAATAATTCGATTTCTCAATAAATATTACCAAAGGCACCGAAAGTCTATCACTTGATGCGGTGTCTCCTATAAATTGAATTTCGCCTAATGCCTTAATCCATTTTTTTTGAGACGGTTGAACTTCAGTAAGGGTTACCCCAACTACTGTGCTATCTGTATATACTTCTTCGAATGAAGTGATGCTTTCATGATTTAATCGATTGGATGTTCGAACAATTCCTAAACAAAAGCAACAAATTGAAATACATACAAATCCAAGTATTGGTCTACGATAATTATTAATCCAAATCAATAAAATAAATGAAGCTATAAAGAAAGTAATGACTGATAAACCGTATAATTCGCCATTAAAAAATGAAAACAAAATACCTGCACTAAATAGTATTGACAGCAATACAAACGGACGTTTGTAAATAGAAATTTCAAGGTTTTGCATGAAGAAGGTTAGTTGAACACAAAAAAAGATTCTTTTTCTCTATTAAAAAAGCAATTCGTTGAATCTTGATTGGTTTGCATTCTTTATGAAATCAATGGTTTGACTATATTTGTTCTACAAAAAAATCATCAATGATCAATATTACACTTCCAGACGGTTCTGTTCGACAATTCGAAAAAGGTTCAACCGCTTTAGATGTAGCAAAAAGTATTTCGGAAGGATTGTCAAGAAACGTACTTGCAGCCAAAGTTAATGGTGAAGTGATTGATGCCTTTCGTCCGATGAATAACGACAGTTCCCTGCAACTATTAACATGGAATGATGGCGAAGGTAAATCAACAATGTGGCACTCCTCAGCCCATCTAATGGCTGAAGCTTTGGAGTTTTATTTTCCCGGAATCAAGTTAGCAATCGGCCCTCCTGTGGCCAATGGATTTTATTACGATGTCGACTTCATGGACTACACCATTTCGGAAAAAGATTTGGAGAAAATCGAACATAAAATGAAGGATTTGGCCAAGGAAAAACTGTCCTTCGAAAGGAAAGAAATTTCTAAATCCGATGCGATTGCTTATTTCCAAGAAAAAAACGACCCTTACAAACTTGAATTGTTAGAAGGTTTAGAAGATGGAACCATCACATTTTACACGCAAGGAAACTTTACGGACTTATGTCGTGGGCCACATATTCCTGATACCGGCTTCATTAAAGCTGTAAAGCTTACAGCTATTGCGGGAGCATATTGGAAAGGCGACGAGAAAAATAAACAGTTAACCAGGATCTATGGAATTACTTTTCCAAAACAAGCTGAATTAACAGAATACCTTGAAAAATTAGAAGAAGCAAAAAGACGTGACCATAGAAAGTTGGGCAAAGAACTCGAGTTGTTCACTTTTTCTCAAAAGGTTGGTCAAGGTCTTCCTATGTGGCTTCCGAAAGGTGCTGCTTTAAGAGAGCGTTTAGAGAATTTTCTTAAAAAAGCACAGCGTAAAGCAGGATACGATCAAGTCATTACGCCGCATATTGGAAATAAAGAACTGTATGTAACTTCTGGTCACTACGCAAAATATGGTGCCGATTCTTTCCAGCCCATCAGAACTCCTGATGTAGATGAAGAGTTTTATCTCAAACCTATGAACTGCCCGCATCACTGCGAAATATTCAAGTCCAAACCAAGGTCTTATAAAGAACTACCTGCACGTTTTGCTGAATTTGGAACGGTTTATCGCTACGAGCAGTCTGGTGAGTTGCATGGATTGACCAGAGTAAGAGGTTTCACACAAGACGATGCACATATTTTTTGTACGCAGGAGCAAGTAAAGGATGAATTTAAAAACGTAATAGACATTGTTCTTTATGTCCTTAAAACTTTAGATTTCAAAAATTTCAAAGCACAGATATCGCTTCGTGACCCTGAAAATTTAACTAAATATATCGGTTCCGATGAAAATT
Organism: Flavobacteriales bacterium; assembly: GCA_947461185.1. GTDB lineage: Bacteria > Bacteroidota > Bacteroidia > Flavobacteriales_D > Crocinitomicaceae > M0103. The sequence continues at coordinate 1,357 of CANHJY010000082.1, read as the reverse complement.
GGGAAAAGGCAGAGAGCGCAATCATTGAAGCGGCAGCTGAAAAAGAACTGCCAACGGTTGTCGCATACGGTGAAGCAGCATTCTATGGACCTAAATTAGATTTTATGGTGCAAGATGCGCTCGGAAGAGAATGGCAATTGGGAACTATACAAGTAGATTACAACCTGCCAGAACGCTTTGAATTAGAATATACAGGAGCTGACAATCTAAAACATAGACCTGTAATGATTCACAGAGCGCCTTTCGGATCAATGGAACGATTTGTTGCGGTGCTGCTTGAACATTGTGCAGGAGATTTTCCACTTTGGTTAGCCGTTGAGCAATTTGCAATACTGCCTATATCAGACAAATACAACGCCTACGCAGAAAAAATTTCACAATTGCTAAATAATTACGATATTCGCGGTTCCGTTGACGAAAGAAATGAGAAAATAGGGAAGAAAATCAGAGACGCTGAATTGAACAAAATACCTTTCATGTTGGTTGTAGGAGAGAAAGAAGCTGAAAATGATGAAGTTTCGGTTAGACAAAGAGGATCAGGTGACAAAGGAAGTATGAAGATCGAAGCGTTTATTCAACTGGTTGAAGCCACTATTGAAGAAGAATTGTCAGCAAATGTTTAATATATTGAATGAGAAAAAACACTAAAAAACCCTTTGTAAAAAGAGAAGAAGCAGATCAACATCGTATTAATGACAAAATCATTTCTCGTGAGATTCGTTTGGTTGTAGATGGCGCTGAGCCTCAGGTAATGTCTGTTTCAGCAGCACTTCAATTAGCAGAAGAGCAAGAACTGGACTTGGTAGAAATTTCCCCAAATGCCGTTCCTCCAGTATGTAAAATCATGGATTACAGAAAATTCATGTACAACCAGAAAAAGAAACAAAAAGAACTCAAAGCGAAACAAAGTAAAGTAGTGTTGAAAGAAATTCGTTTTGGTCCTAATACTGACGATCACGATTTTCAATTCAAATTGGCTCACGCAAGGAAGTTCCTGGAAGAAGGCTCAAAGGTCAAAGCCTATGTGTTTTTTAGAGGACGTACAATTGTATTTAAAGACAGAGGTGAGATTTTATTATTGAAATTCGCACAAGAACTAGCAGATATAGGTGCTGTCGAGCAACTTCCTAAATTGGAAGGTAAACGAATGATCATAATGATCAACCCAAAAAAGAAATAAAAAGCTGATATAGGGGTAACTTTTAAAATTGAAGAGAGATGCCAAAAATGAAAACTAAATCCAGTGCTAAGAAGCGGTTTACCGTTACTGGAAGTGGTAAAATTAAAAGAAAACACGCTTTCAAAAGTCACATCTTAACAAAGAAGTCGACAAAACGCAAGCGTAACTTAACACATG
>CANHJY010000081.1 GCA_947461185.1 Flavobacteriales bacterium | reverse complement strand
CATCATGTCCATCAAATAAAGAGGCTGCAGTTACTATACGAATTTTGTTAATGGGTTTGTAGGGTTCCACTTTGTCCATAATTAAGGCTAATTTCTTTTGAGATTTAAAATTACAAAAAGGACTAGGAATACCATTCAATTTTATCCTTTAAATCGATTCGCTGACCTCAAATTTTAAGGTTATTTCGATAAGCACTGCGTGATTATACTTAATCACAGTAATGGTTAAATTCTAAATTGGAATAAACCTTATCCTATTTTAATTCATCATGTGTTCTGTTTTATGAATTTTGAATGAACCAAACAAAAAAGAACATAATGAAAACGAAATATAACAAAACATTCGATGCTAGTTTTACAGTTGAAAACCACATCAACAAAACTATAGTAAACATCTCAGGAAGGATAATTGCACTTGAGGCAGATTCACTTTGGATGCATGTAAACGAATGGATAAAAGACTACATGATATTTCCTAATGATGAAACAGAGATAAATTTGGGATTAGAATATATAAACACAAGAAACGTAGTTGAATTATTCAAAGTGCTTAAACGAATTGAAAGGAATATTCTTCCATCGAATAAGGTTTATATTAATTTTCTTTGCGAAACGGGTGATTTCGATATGGCTGAATTGGGTTATGACATGAATGTACTTTGCGGACTTCCATTTAAAATTAAATACGTTGAACCGATTAAAAAGTCAGCTTAAACTAAAAGCGTAAAATTAGTTTGAGGTTAAACCTACGTTGTGTAAGGTAATTTGGGATAGAATAGTATTTACCTTCAACATCTTGTATCCACTGTTTTGAAAGTACATTATTGATTCCAAGTAAATTAAACACTTCAAATGAAAGTACAGCTTCAGAAAAATTATCAGTAATAAAATTAGTTTTCAAGTTCTTTTTGTACAGAAAATCATAGGACAACCCGATATCCACTCTAAAATAAGCTTTCATACGAAGCGTATCTTTGTAACGATTAAAATCTGGTGGACCATAAGGAAGCGGAGCGCCATATTGCAATCCCATCTGAACACTAAAACTTTCGAAACCAGGCATTCTATCTTGAATCAAAGCACCAAAATTCATCCATTGGTCAGTTGGTCTTGGAATATAGCCTGGGTAAATAATTGCACTGTCTACCACAACTTGATCTTCACTGTAACCAAAAATGATTTTCTCACCTGCGGCATTGTAATATTCTTTATAGGAGTCGTTTAAAACATCCTCTTTAGTTGACATGACACCAACTTTGAAAAATGACTCAATTCCTTGTACAAATTCTCCATGTAAATTCACATCAAACCCGTAAGCATATGCAACAGCATTGTTTTCAGCGTAATACCGTGTACGAACATTATCTATTTCATATGGATTAACATCCCACAGATACTTATAGTACATCTCTGCTGCAAATTTGAACGGCGTATCACGACCGAGCATGTTGAATAGAAAATCTGTCCCAAGCACGGCATGATATGATTTTTGGGACTTGACGTTCAAATTTAAATTGCCATCGAAAGTTCTGAATTCTCTATAAAAAGGTGGTTGGTAGTAAAAACCTGTAGCTAAACGAAAACTCCAATCTCTTCTTTTAATTATTCCATTTGAAACCATGTAGGATCTCGGGTAATAGGAGATTGCCATTCTTGGCGTAAAAAAGAGCTCCCTATTCACCTCAGTATAGCTTGCTCTTCCACCAATTGTTAAAGCCAATTTTGAAGCAGATTCACTAATGGTATCGATGCAATTAACAAATTTCTTTAGTTTTCCATTATTCTGTTTTAAATCTATCGACACCACATAATCCTTTTTCGACTTTGACCATAGTAAATTCAATTGTAAAAAGCCTGTTCTTCTATTGTTCTGTAAATTTAATTTTCCTTTTGTTGTTTCGAAGAGTTTGATTTCGTTGTCATTTCCTTGTGGAACACTGTAACCTGCAGAATCTACCATTTTCCATTCACTCAAAACATCATAGAAAGTATCGTGTTGGAAATTAATTCCCCAATTGAGTGTTGACGAGAAAAATTTTGTCCTTTTATCATCTTTATAACCAGAAACAAATTGATGACTTCCTTCGTGATAGATATTAACAATAGTGGCGTTTAATTTATTTCTAGCATGGTTCAAAAAAGTTCCAATTCCGAGCACAGCGATCGAGTCGCCATATTCTTCTTGAGATGGATCTGTTTCCAATTGATTGATAAAGTATTGCCCTTGAATATCAAAATATTCCCTTTCATTGGTATTGAATACAGTGGCATAAAAATTAAGATTTGTTTTTTTATCCGGTTGCCATTTAAATGATGTACCTCCCATCATGGTTTGAAAACGTGTTTGTTCTTGTCCTTCAAAATAAATTCGGAACGAATATGCCTCATTTGCCGTACCGAAATCTGTTTCTTGTGTTTGAGGTGCAAAACGGAAATTGTTGGAAGAAAAATGTCCTAAAACTGACCAGGTTAATTTTTCAGTTATGGAATAGTTGGTTAAAAACTGGGCATCCCAAAACACGGGGTTGTATGCACCTTTAGTAGGTAGCGCATTCAACAAATAGCCATTCGAGCGATATCGAGCGCCCACTAAATAATTGAATCGGTATGTTGGGTTTGCTTCAACATGACTTTCAACCCCAAGTAGCGAAGCCATCAAGGATCCATGAAAACTATCAGGTTTCTTGTATTCGATATCCAATACCGAACTCAGTTTATCTCCATATTTGGCATCAAAGCCTCCCGCCGAAAAACGAACGCCTTGAACCAATGAAGAATTGATAAAACTCATGCCCTCTTGCTGTCCACTTCTGGTGAGAAAAGGTCGATATACCATAAAGCCGTTAACATAAACTAGGTTTTCGTCATAACTTCCACCTCGAACGTTATAATTGGAGGTCAATTCATTATTAGAAGTTGCCGCAGTAGTTAAAACTAAACCTCTTTCAACATTACTGTTTGGCATTTTTTGCCAATCGAAAAGTGTTAACTCTTTTATTTCAAAGGGATCATTTGTAGTTCCAACAACGTTTACCACCTTTTCTTCAATGAAAGGAAGCTTAACATCTGGCAACTTATAATTGGACTTATTTTGGTCAAGAACTAATTCGATATTAGCATTATAATCACCATAACTAAAAGATAGAATTAAGGTGTCAAGTTCCTTTGCTGTGAAACTATATAATCCCTCTTGACCAGAATAAATTTTAAATGTTGGTCTTGACAAATTCTCGATTAACACATTTTGCAAACCTTTCCCTCTTTTATCGGTAACCCTTCCTTCTATCTCAATAGTTTGACTATAAAGGTTCGGTATCGAAAGAAAAACAAGACAGGAAATCAGGATTTTCAAAAACATTCCACAAAAATAGCACATGAAACGAAAATACCCATCTTTTATTTTACTCTCTAATTACCATAAATTCTGAAGAAAACGGTTCAATATATTGATAAAGCTGTGCTATTCTTTCTTTTAAATTACCTTCAGGACACATTGTGAAAATAGAAAGGTGTCTTTCCTGAAGTCCTCCATTGGGAAATAATTTATCAAATACGGTGTCAATGGCTTTTAAATCTTTTTCATGCTTTTGCTTGACTGATTTCAATAATTTTTCTTTAATGTAAAGATATTGTTTTGCCAATTTAACGCTTTCAGCAGCAATCATTTTTTCCGTATTCGCGTCCATATATTTGGCTTTATCCTCCAATTGCCAGATTACCTCATCAAATGCCTTATCAGAAATATTAAAATCAATTTCCGCAGCTGATTTCGCCAACAAATATTGTTTTTTAACATTTGTAATATCTGAAAACAAATCTTCAATTACCACATCAGCTTTATGCATTCTGTTAGCATTCGAACTATCAATCCAAAGTACCGAACTTCTTGGTTTAATCATTGGATAAGTAACTCCAACTGTATCAAAAATCTGCTTTAATTGAATCCAATAGGACAATTCACCAACCCCGCCGACATAGCATAAATTGGGTAATATACACTCTTGGTATAAAGGTCTCAAGGCAACATTTGGCGAAAAGCGCTCAGGAAACTCATTTATCTCATCGATTAGTTCTTTTCGGGAACGTTTTCCTACCCCTTCAATAAAAAAATCATCTTCTAAATGAAGAATTCTTTCTCTGGATTGTTCTCCTAGGTAAAACAAATTTATTTCTCTAGGATTAACTTGCGTTTTCAGGCCATTTTTCTCAATAAGTTGATTCGTGCTTTTCAAACTTTTATAAGAAAATTGCTCATTTATTTCTTTTTGAAAATGAGGTATAAAAAGCTCTTTGAGTTGTTTTTTATTTCCATCTATAATTATCAATCCATAATCCTTAAATAGCTCGTGAAACAAATTGAAATGGGCTTCTGCTAAATTTTCTCCTTGATATGCGTCAAGAATTGAATGAATGGAATCAGATGAAGCATTTTTAAAAAGCTGACTTACCTTTTCTTTAAGATCTTGAAGACCATCAATTGAAAAATTTCCAACTGCACCTTTTTGATTAGATTGCCAATATAAATTTTCACCAAAAATTGTAGTAGAGGCGATCTCTTCAAAATCATGATCTTCTGTTGCCATCCAATAACATGGAACAAAAAGAAACTCCTCAAATTCTTGATTTAATTCCTCGCACATTTTAATTACATCCAATATCTTGTAAATCAAATAAATAGGTCCTGTGAATATATTCAATTGATGACCTGTAGTAACTGTAAATGTTCGATTAGACTCAAGAGCTTCAATATTCTTATTTAATTGCTCCGGTAATGAGAGATTTGAATATGTATCAATTAAATGATCATGGAGAATCTTCCTGTTCTTTTGTGAATAGTTATTCGATTTTTCCTCGATATGTTTTGAAAAATTTTGTTTTGAAAAAACGTGATTTATAAATGGCAACAATTCTTCCTGACCATTAATCAATTTATTTTGTTGGTCTGTAAAAAAACCAGTTTGTCTCCTATCGAAAGTAAATTTCTGCATAGCACAAAATTAGGGTTTGCTTGAGATAAAAAAAATGAATTCTTCAAATGCAATACAAAAAGTAAATCCATCGATGTATCTTTGCAAAAATATTATTTGAATGGAAGCAATAATTAAGACGAACAAAGGAGACATGAAAGTTTCTTTTTATGATAATGATGCACCCAAAACAGTTGCAAATTTTTTAAAACTTGCAAAAGAAGGATACTTCGATGGATTGAAATGGCATCGCGTAATTCCGAACTTTGTAATTCAAGGAGGCTGTCCTAATTCTCGTGATGGAGCTAGCGGTATGGCTGGAACTGGGGGACCTGGTTATCAAATTGATTGCGAATTATCGGGAGAAAATCAGTATCACGACCGTGGCGTTCTTTCAATGGCGCATGCTGGAAGAAATACTGGAGGATCTCAGTTTTTTGTTTGTCACTCAAGAGACAATACCGCTCATTTGGATCGAAACCACACTTGTTTTGGAAAAGTAATAGAAGGTGTGGATGTTGTTGATGACATACGTCAAGGTGACGAAATCATAGCAATTGAAGTTATTGATTGAAAGTTCTGTTAGACTGTATCAAATAATTTTCATGTCGTTTTTGTAAATCCGGACAGCTTGATTGCAAGGCATCTTTAAATTCATTTTGAAAGGGATCAACTTCCAATTTTGAGGCGCATCGGAAATAATTAAGTTCAGAAAAATCATTTTTTTTTAAGGTGTCTAAATTGGAAATGTTATCAGCGCTGTTGACGCAATTGCACATTTTTTCAGCCTCTGATTTAAATTCAGCTTCAGAATTTGAAAAACAAGATACTAAGAAAGGCAAGAATAGAATGACTAAGTAGATTTTCATATAAAGACGAATATAATGCTTTGGTCAATTTTAAGGGATTCTTGGATAAAAAATAGTTTTTAACAAAACAGAATTCCATTGAATTTTTATTTCTGAAATTGTACCTTTGTTTTATGAGTGAATTTGTTGTTTCAGCAAGAAAATATAGACCCCAAACTTTCGATACAGTAGTTGGACAACAAACCATTACATCCACATTAAAGAATGCCATAAAAACAGATCATTTAGCTCAAGCATTTTTGTTTTGTGGTTCTCGTGGAGTTGGAAAAACCACCAGTGCTCGAATTTTAGCAAAAACCATAAATTGCTTCAATAGAACAGAAAATATTGAAGCTTGTGACCAATGTGACTCCTGCATTTCTTTTAATACTGGTAATTCGTTAAACGTATACGAGTTAGATGCTGCATCTAACAATTCTGTTGATGATATTAGAAGTTTGATCGACCAAGTGAGAATTGCACCGCAATTAGGAACGCATAAAGTATACATCATTGACGAGGTTCACATGCTTTCATCGAGTGCTTTTAATGCCTTTTTAAAGACATTAGAAGAGCCACCAAAACATGCAATTTTCATTCTTGCGACGACTGAAAAACATAAAATTATTCCAACCATTCTATCGAGATGTCAAATATTTGATTTCTCGCGAATCAAGGTTAAAGATATTGCCAATCATTTAGCAAAAGTTGCAACAAGTGAGCAAATTGCATTTGAGAATGATGCATTGCATTTAATCGCCCAAAAAGCAGATGGCGCATTGCGTGATGCATTATCTATTTTTGATCAAATTTCATTGTTTACGGGAAGCAACCTTACCTATAAAAGCGTAGTAGAGAATTTAAATGTCTTAGACTATGATTACTACTTTAAGGTTGTAAGCTCAGCAATTGCAGAAGATATACCATCATCATTGCTTTTACTGAACGACATATATGAGAAAGGTTTTGATGGCCATCATTTTGTTGTTGGATTATCCGAGCATTTCAGAAATATACTTGTTTGTAAAGATCCGAGAACGAGCTCTTTATTGGAAGTTGGTGAAAATGTACAACAGCGATATATTGATCAAGCTAAAGAATTAGAAGGTCATTTTATTTTGCGTGCGCTTTCTGTTTTAAGTAAAACTGATGTAGATTACAAAACTTCGAAAAATCAGCGGTTACTTGTTGAATTCGCGCTTATGCAACTTTGTTCTTTAAAACAAGAGCAAGAAAAAAAAAATCCCTGACGGATCCCATTGATTTAATTCCTTTCAATGGGCAATCATTAAGAGAAAAGGTAAATGTTGCTCCAAAAGCCATTGTTACTCAAAACAACCCTATTTCAATCCCAACGCCTACTGCAGTTCCTGAAGTTAAAACAGCTACAACTGTTAGTGCAAATGGAAACTTAAATACTAGCTCCTACTCCATTAAAGGCTTGCTTAAAAAAGAAGAGGAAAAGGCAGAACAATATCTACAAGGTGACAATTTACCTCAGCAAGCTTACACCATTGACCATATCAAAATGCTCTGGCGCCGTCATGCTTTTGAGGTAAAAGAAAAGGGATTAGAGACCTTTTATAACGCCCTTATCAAAAGGGATCCTGTTGTGAAAGCCGATCATCTTTACCATTTGGTTGTAGATAATCAAATACAGGTGGATTATATAACACCACATCTTGAAGAAATGGTTTCTTTCATTAGAAAAGAAGTTAAAAACTATTTGATACAAGTTATCATTCAGCTTAATGACCAACCTGAAGTTGAGGTAAAATTCCTTACAGGAAAGGACAAATTTGCCGCCTTGGCAAGAAAAAATCCAAATTTACACACATTGAAAAACACGTTTAATTTGGATATTGAGTTTTGATCAAAAACTCATTCTCAATTGAATCGTAATATCAGACTTTTTATCACCGATAATTTCCTCACTTCCTGAACCTATTGAAGTTCTATTGTTGTATATAAAGACGCCATAACGCACCCACAAATCAAAATAATTTAAAAAAGAATAACGTAATAAAACATATGCCCGATTACCTTGAT
>CANHJY010000080.1 GCA_947461185.1 Flavobacteriales bacterium | reverse complement strand
GAGCCTACCAACGACCTTGACTTAAAAACTATTGGGTGGTTAGAAGATTTTTTATTGGATTTTAGAAATACAGTGATTGTTGTTTCACACGATAGACACTTCCTAGATACAGTATGTACGCACATTTGTGATATTGATTTCAGTAAATTAAATTTATTTACCGGAAATTACACTTTCTGGTATCAATCTTCTCAGTTAGCAGCAAGACAGCGTTCAGATAAGAATAAGAAAGCTGAAGAAAAGAAAAAGGAATTGATGGAGTTCATCTCCCGTTTTTCTGCCAATGCAGCAAAATCAAAACAAGCCACAAGCCGTAGAAAAATGTTGGATAATTTGAATATTGAAGAAATTCAACCTTCAAGCAGAAAATATCCAGGTATTACTTTTCATCAAGAACGTGATGCAGGTAATCAAATATTATCCATTGAGTCCTTGAGTAAAGCGCATGATGGAAATAGTTTATTCAAAGATGTTACGATAACTGTTAACAAAGGTGATAAAATCGCTTTTATTTCAAAAAACTCTATTGCGTTAACGTCATTTTTTGAAATTTTAACTGGCAATGCTAAACCTGATTCGGGATCATTTACTTTTGGAACAACCATTACAACTGCCTACTTACCCAACGATAATCATTCTTATTTTCAAGACAAATTGCCATTGATTGATTGGTTACGTCAGTATGCGCAAACTGATGAAGAGCGAGAAGAAGTTTATTTAAGAACCTTCCTTGGCAGAATGCTATTCACGGGAGAAGAAGCTTTAAAAACAGCAAACGTGCTCTCAGGTGGAGAAAAAGTGAGATGTATGCTTTCCAAAATGATGTTAGCTAAAGGTAATTTATTGCTAATGGATGAACCAACCAATCACTTGGATTTGGAATCAATAACAGCATTGAACAATGGTATGGCTGAGTTTCAAGGTACATTGTTATTTACGTCTCATGACCACGAATTGGTCAATACTGTTGCCAATAGAATAATTGAATTAACGCCTAAAGGAATTATTGATAAAATGATGCCTTATGATGATTATTTGGCAGATGCCAAAATATTGCAGTTACAGCAAGAGATGTACGCCTAATTTCAACTGTTTTGGTTCCTAAAAGGAGTTTTTATTTCCGTCACCTTTTAATTAGTTTTTTAAGGGATATTGACGTTAAAGGATTTCGGAAACTGTCCATTCTTGCGCCTAAGTTTCTTATTCCTAATGCCAATAAAATAGGTAATTATATTTTAAAAACCATCAATGGTTATCATTTGCTAATTGATCCCAAAAATGATTCGGGTGTTGAGCGCAGTTTACATGAAACAGGAACCTACGAAAAAGGTATGCTTCATTTTCTTGATCAACATTTAAAAAATGGAGATGTTTTTATCGATGTTGGAGCCAATATTGGATTACTCTCGCTTCACGCAGCTAAGTCTGTTGGGAATAATGGTAATGTATTAGCTTTTGAAGCACATCCTGAAACAGTAAAGATTCTCGAGACCAATAAAGCATTAAATCAAAATGATAATATTCAGATTTACCCGTTTGCCTTAGGCTCCGAAAAAGCAAAAGCATTGATTTTTGATGATTCAGAATCCAATAGAGGTGGAGCATCTATGGTGAGAAGTTTTTCAAATAGCGGTATTGAAGTTAATGTGGAGAGATTAGACGATATCCTAGTTGCATCGATTATTCCAAAAATCATTAAAATTGATGTAGAGGGGTTTGAATTGAATGTCTTAAAAGGGGCAAAGAGAACTATTCAAGAAGCTAAACCCATTTTATTAATAGAGGCTTCAGACATAAAAGAAAAAAACGAAGAAATAATCGCTTTTCTGATGCAAATTCATCCGTATAAAATCTGTAAATTCTCAAAAGGAAAGGAACGTAAATCAAAGTGGATTGAAATAGCAAGTTTTATAGACATACCCCTTCACGACAATTTGATTTTTCTTCCCTAACGTTTTGATTTCTTATCCTTATTTTTGAATCAAAATCTTTAATATGCTTCATTACTTTCTTTCGGTAGATCGCGCGAATCAGCAATATTTGAATATCCAGATTGAGTTTGATACCCTCGAAAACGATTTCATCTTTAGATTGCCTAGTTGGCGTCCAGGACGTTACGAACTTGGGAATTTTGCGAAGAATATTAAAGGTTTAAAAGTGTTCGATGATAAAAATTTGAGTTTAGTTGCGACTAAACAGACAAAGGATAGTTGGTTGGTAGATACTTCAGAAACGACAAAAATACGGATTGAATACAGTTATTATGCTGCTGAATTGAATGCAGGTTCTACATTCGTTTCACCCAATCAACTTTATGTTAATCCAGTAAATTGTTTTTTGTATGCTGATCCTTTATCTCAGGAGGAAATAGCAGTGCATTTAAATAGCAATAAGTCTTGGCCAATCGCTTGCGCTCTTCCAAATAATGAAAATGTGCTATATGCCAAAGATTTTGATCAACTGGCTGATTCTCCTTTTATTTGTTCGCCATCCTTACAGCATAAAACATATCATTCGGGTAATTGTATTTTTCATATTTGGATCAATGGTGAGGCTAAGCCTGAATGGGATCTTTTAATCAAAGATTTTAAAGCATTTTCGGATAAGCAAATTGAAAAGTTCATTGAATTTCCTGTAAATGAATATCATTTTCTAATTCACGTTTTACCATTTAAAGCGTATCACGGCGTTGAACATACTGCTTCAACCGTTATAACTATTGGGCCTTCAACTGAATTATTTCAATCCTATTACAAGGAGCTTTTAGGTGTTTCATCTCATGAATTATATCATACTTGGAATGTAAAAACGATTCGTCCCATAGAAATGCACCCTTATGACTTTTCTAAAGAAAATTATTCCCGTCTTGGTTTCATATGTGAGGGTATTACTACCTATATGGGGGATCTCTTTTTGTTAAAAAGCAATGTGTTTTCATTGAATCAATATTTGGAAGAAATGAAGGTTCAACTTCAAAAACATTTCGATAATCCAGGAAGGTTCAACTATTCCGTAGCTGCTTCCTCATTTGATACGTGGTTGGATGGCTACACTCCTGGAGCACCTGGAAGAAAAGTGTCCATTTACACGGAAGGTTGCCTACTCGCATTCGTTAAAGATGTCATGCTAATTCAAGCCACGAAAGGAAAGTATGGCATGGATGAGGTCATGAAACGATTATATTTTGATTTTGCACTGAATGGGCGTGGTGTGTCAGAAACTGATTATCAACAACAATTAGAATTAATCTCAGGATTGCCTTTTGATGAGTTTTTTGATCATTTCATTCATGGGACGCGTCCTTATGAATCTATTTTGGCCGATGCCTTTGATGCAATAGGAATTGAATTTACTCATAGACCATCAAAAAGTTATGCCATGGGAAGATTAGGCTTCAAATTCGCACCTAATGGCACAAATACAGTTGTTACGTCAATTTATTCGGGAAGCCCAGCCGATTTAGGTGGATTGATGATTGGTGATGAAATCATTGCTTTAAATGGGTACCTTAGCAATCTGGAAATAGACAAATGGTTGAATTATTTTGATAATGATCAAAAAGAACTTACGATTGCAAGAGCAGGTAAACTTATCAATTTAGAACTTCCAGAAGTTAACCGTTATTTCTATGCAGAATATGATTTAAAACCATACGAAGATTTAACTCAATCCCAAAAGAAGCTTTTCGAAAAATGGATAAGTTAATTATTGTTATCAGAATTTATAACTAACACCAAAGCTTGGTAAAATCGGAAACTGATAAATGATTTCAGAAGTAACTCTATTCACATAGAAAATGTTGTTTCTGTCATAAGCGTTAGTTACACTTCCAATCATTTCAATTACATCCTTGTTTTTCAAGTTAAACTGCTTCTTAACAGTGATATCTAGCCTGTGATAATATGGAAGACGTTTACTATTGAATTGACCTAATATAGTGGTTACATTATCAGGATTTGATGTTGATATATCGGTTGTAATTCCTCCTGAAAAATCTTCTCCTTGATAAAAGCCCGCATTTGGTGTAAAAGGTAATCCCGATCCAAGGTTCCATCTAATACTAAGTTCAATATCCTTGTTTTTACCAAATACATATGATCCTACTAAATTGATATTATGACGACGGTCAAATACAGGGAAGTATTCTACGAATCCATCCCATCTGGAAGAATATCCGTAGGAATAGACACCCCACAAGAAAAGACGATCTTTGGAGTATTTTAATAAGACATCCACACCATAAGAAACACCATCCTCAATGATGAAATCCTTTTTGTAAACATCATCGATTAATGCAAACTGACTTAAGTCATCATAAAGTTTGTTTTGGTTGATATTACTCAACCTTTCAAAGTATTTGTAATAACCTTCAACATTCAACATGAGATTTTTTCCTAAATCATACTCAAAACCTGCAATGGCATGCCAAGCATATTGAATTCCATTTTTAATTGGTTTTACACCACCAAATTGATTAGTAAATTCACTTTGTACATTTGATGGTGCCGATAAAAGCCCATTGAAAAGGTTTACAATGTCTTTATCTGATGAAGCTGAAGTAAAGTTTTGTGAAAAACGACCCCCCGAAAATTTAAACCTTAGTTTTTCTGTTGCATTATATTTCGCACCTAATCTTGGCTCTAAAGAAATCGTTCCTAATGAGGCATAAACTTGAGCTCGAAGGCTTGGCTGGATTACCCATCGCTTGAGAATCATTCTGATGTTGTAATAAGCACCAATTTCAGTTGTAAAATTTGAGGCTTCAATTTTTCTTTGCGCCGTATTGTATGTTACAAAACTTGTATTGAAACCATTAAAGTTTAATCCGTAATTCATTTCACTTTCATTTTTTAAAAAGTAAGTAAAATCGAATCCTAGATCAAAACCTCCAATTTTACTGAATCTAGGTTCTGCTGCAGTTTCTGAAAAAGTTGTTTCATAGGAACTCCCGTTAACGTGTCCTTTAATTAACATCGGAGAACTACTTGGCACCAATAAGAAATTCATTCCACCTCCTGATGCTTTCCAATCCAAATCGGCAACTGCATAATTAACACTGTCTCTGTTATGAAAACCAAAAGCAGAAAACTTAGATCCTCCTTTGCTATTAAATGTGACCTTCCCATATAAATCCGTGAAGTTGAAAGGAAGTCCGTTTCCTTCATTAATAGCAGGATAAAGTTTTTTTGAAGTATAATCCAATAAACTGTGCTTTGCAGAAAAAATGTAGGAACCAACACTTGGAGACTCTGGAGTTGATTTGCCAATCGGTCCTTCAAGCACTGCTTTCGCTAAAAATGGAGAAGAAGAAACCTTACCACCAATTTCCTGACGGTTTCCATCTTTATAGGTGATATCCATTACTGAAGAAATACGTCCGCCATATTGTGCATCAAATCCCCCGGTATAGATGTCTATGTTTTTAATCAATTCTGTTTCGAAAGTGGAGAAAAATCCAATGGTGTGAAAAGGACTATAAATCGTCATTCCATCCAACAGAATTTTGTTTTGAATCGGTGTTCCACCTCTAACATAAAGTTGACCGCCTTGGTCCCCTGTGGTAATTACCCCAGGGGTAACTGAAATCGCACCAACAATATCATTTTCAGCACCTTGACCAGGCACACGTTCTAAGTCTGCTTTACCAAATTTTAGTGTCGAAATATTAACTTCTTTTTTAACTCTTGTAGACTCACCAGAAACCTTTACCTCTTTCATTTCGGTAATTTTCTTTTTATCGAGATAAATTTGAAAGTCTTGTATGCCCTTTGCTTCCTTTACCTCAATGTTTTGAAAGTATGTTTCATAAGCGGGGTCATCTATTTTTATGATGTAGTTACCAATGCCGATTTTAGGGATAGAATAAAATCCATTGACATCAGTTTGAGAACCTGCCACAATTGAACTGTCGGAACCCAATAATTTAACTTTTTTAAATGGAAGCGCCTCTCCATTGCTTTTATCATGAACGAAACCACGAATTAACTGACCTTGAGAAAAGGTAAAACCTGTAAGTGATAAAAAGGTAATTAAACTCAGCGCGATTCTTAGCATAATTTGGCGTTTTAAAGGACGTGAAGTTAATGTTTTTGATTCAATAAAGTTGAATAACGAAAAAACATTTCGATGAATCTAATGTTCGAAATTAAAATTTAACTTTTTAAAATAACCTTAGCTTTTTCCCAGTATACATCCATTTCTGCCAAGTTTAAATTTTTGAGTTCAAGGTTATCATTTGAAGCCAATTCTTCCATTAATTTAAATCGTTTTATAAATTTTTCATTCGTTATGGAAAGCGCATTTTCTGCATTGATGTTCACAAAACGAGCATAATTGACAAGAGAAAAAATGAGATCTCCAAACTCTTCTTCTTTTTGATCTGTATTTTCTAAATCCTCTTTTCGGAATTCATGGAGCTCTTCAACAACTTTTTCCCAAACTTGATCTTTGTGATCCCATTCGAAGCCAATTCCTTTCACTTTTTCTTGTATACGATGCGCTTTGACTAACGATGGTAAAGATTGTGGAACTCCTTCTAATACTGATTTTTTCCCTTCTTTTAATTTTATTTTTTCCCAATTTGCTTTTACTTCCTCCTCTGTATTCGCTACCACATCTCCGTATATGTGCGGATGACGATGTACCAGTTTGTCGCAGATGCCATTTAATACAGAAGTCACGTCAAATTGGCCTGTTTCAGAACCCAGTTTAGAATAAAAAACCATGTGAAGAAACAAATCGCCGATTTCACCTTTTATGGCATTCAAATCATTTTGTGTTATGGCATCTGCCAATTCATAGGTTTCTTCAATGGTAAGTGGGCGCAGGGTTTCGAAAGTTTGTTTTTTATCCCAAGGACATTTTTCCCTCAAATCATCCATAATATCCAATAGCCTTTTAAAAGCCAGCAAGCGTTCATCCATTTTGTTAAATCTGTTTTAGAAATATTTTTTGGTAGTTTCTTATTGTGTATTTTTGTTTAATTGTGAGACGAATTTACTTAATATTCATATTACTTTCTGGCATTTCTTTTTCTCAAGAAGTTAAAGATTGGGGTATCGAATACCGTCAGAAAATCGGATTCTTAGCAGCCCACAGAGGTACAATGTCGCATTTACCGCAAGATCACGCAATAGCCGGGGAGCTTTCTTTTCATCGGGTAATGAATGGCAACAAAATTTGGCATCATGCATACCGTTATCCATCAGTTGGTGCAACCTTGTTTGGAGGATCTGTAGGGAATAATGAAGTACTTGGTAACTATTGGGGTGCTTACGGATTTATTGAGTTTCCCTTGGTGAATAACAAGTTTTATCAGTTAATGTGGAAAATGGGCGCTGGATTGGGGTATTCAAGAAAAGTCTATGATCAAGAATTAAATCCTTACAATGTAGCCATGAGTTCACACCTAAATGCTCTGGTATCTTTTGGTTTAAAGAGTAATTTCAAGTTCGGTATGAATGCAATTACGCTAGGCGTAGATTTGACCCATTTTAGCAATGGTGCATTTAAGGTTCCCAATTTAGGAATTAATTTGCCCTATCTTTCTTTAGGGTATACCCGATATTTCCAGCATCCAGCAAGGAAGAAAGCAAATGCTACCGCTTCAAATGCTGAAATTACTGTAATGACCTTGGATTTGAAGTCTGATCTCCCAAGAAAGAAGTGGTTTTATGGGTTGACCCTAGCCGGAAGCGTAAAAGAAATTTTTCCAACCGAAGGAAAAAAATACCCAGTATTTGGATTGACTGCCTTTGCGAGATATTTTGGGACTCGTAAAGCTGGATTCGAGGGTAGTTTCGATATTATATCAAAGCAGGCTATAATGGGGTATAAACCCGAAATTCAAAAATCACAATGGGATATTCTCCAGATTGGTG
>CANHJY010000079.1 GCA_947461185.1 Flavobacteriales bacterium | reverse complement strand
ATTGGTGCATTTTTGGATTGGGGCTTAGAAAAAGATTTGCTTGTTCCATTTAAAGAACAGCAGATGAAAATGATAGAAGGTAAACGTTACATGGTAACCTTACAACTCGACCTTGCGACGCATAGGCTTTTCGCATCATCGAAAATAAATAAATATTTAGTTCCTTGCGTTGATATGGGAATTCTCCACCAAGAGGTAAACCTAGTCGTTTCAGATGCCACAGATCTAGGAATTAAAGTAATTGTTAATGATGCTTATCACGGATTAGTATTTAAAAATAATATCAATCAAAAGCTTTTTAAAGGTCAAATAATAAAGGGATTTATAGAGCAAATTCGGGTGGACGGAAAGTTAGATGTATGCTTAGAAAAAATTGGTTTCGAAAAATTTGATGATGCCACTACATATATATTAAACTTATTAGAAAAAAATGGGGTTCTCCCCTATTCAGACAAAAGTGATCCTGATGAAATTCGTGAATATTTTAAAATGAGCAAGAAAACCTTCAAGCAAGCAATAGGCAAACTTTATAAGGAAAGACGAATCAATATTCTAGAAAATGCTATCGAAATTATTGTTTAAGATTCTTCTTCTATCTACCTTATTTTTTAATTATAGTTCATTAGCTCAAAAATCTGACACTTCACTCATTTTTAACCATTTAAATAAAATTACCAAAACTAATGGTTTCAGAAATTTTAGCGACACAAATGTTCTTAACGAAGTTGCAGATTATGTGTTTACTAATCTATCAAAATATGCAGACACCACTTTTTATCAAAATTATTATCTAGAAGGGGTACGATATAAAAACGTAATTGCTAGAATAAATAGTAAAAAGGGTTTACCTGTAATTGTTCTTGGCGCTCATTACGATGTCTGTGGATTTCAGGAAGGTGCAGACGATAACGCAAGTGGTGTTGTTGGTTTACTTGAGTCAGCAAGATTACTTTCTAATCAAAAGCTTAACTATTGCATTGAGCTGGTTGCTTACACCCTGGAAGAGCCTCCATTTTTTAGAACCGAATACATGGGTAGTCATATCCATGCTCAAAGTTTAATCGACTCCAACGTTGATGTCTATGGTATGGTATCTCTTGAAATGATTGCTTATTTTACCGATGTAGATAAAACACAAGATTACCCTTTAAATTTTTTAAAATTAATTTATGGTAACAAAGGAGACTATATCACGCTTGTCAATTGTTTCAGAAAAGGCAAATTTGCAAAAAACTTCAGTAAGCAATTTGCAAACAATAATTTGATAAATTCCAAAAGATTTACAGGTCCAAAATATCTTCAAGGAATTGATTTTTCTGATCACATGAATTATTGGAAGCATAGTTTTAGCGCATTAATGTTAACAGATACAGCTTTTTACCGAAATAAAAATTACCATCAAAAAAGTGATACTTTGGAAACCTTAGATATTTTTCGGATGTCAAAAGTCATTGATACATTGGTTCAGACGCTTAAAGATTTGAAATAGCATTGTTTTGTTGATATCCTTTGAAATCAATTTCGAAAAGAATCCTCATAATTTGAATGAATATTATAATTTTGCGCAGCGAAGTTGCAATTTTTCAACATGTCCAATTCAACAAAATACGTTTTCGTAACAGGTGGTGTAACCTCTTCTTTAGGTAAAGGAATTATTTCTGCTTCATTAGCTAAATTACTTCAAGCCAGAGGTTATTCTGTGACCATTCAAAAGTTAGATCCATATATAAATATCGATCCAGGGACTTTAAACCCCTATGAACATGGAGAATGTTTTGTAACGGATGATGGAGCAGAGACTGATTTAGATCTTGGGCATTATGAGCGATTTTTAAATGTTCCTACCTCTCAAGCGAACAATATCACAACTGGTAGAATTTATCAATCAGTTATTGAAAAGGAAAGAAAGGGAGAATTTTTAGGTAAAACTGTTCAGGTCATACCTCACATTACCGATGAAATAAAAAATCGAATTCAAATTTTAGGTTCAAAAGGAACTTACGATATTGTAATAACTGAGATTGGTGGTACTGTAGGTGATATAGAATCGCTACCTTATATTGAAGCCGTTCGTCAAATGTTATGGGAGTACGAAAACGATTGTATTGTTGTTCATTTGACTTTGGTACCTTACCTTGCGGCTGCAGGAGAATTAAAAACAAAACCCACTCAACATTCCGTAAAACAATTATTAGAGCTAGGTGTTCAACCTGACATTTTATGTTGTAGAACCGAACATGAACTAGATCTAACATTACGAAAGAAAATAGCGAAATTCTGCAATGTTAGCATGAATGCTGTCATCGAATCTCGTGATGCCGAATCTATTTATGATGTTCCCCTACTTATGCAAGAGGAAGAATTGGATAAGGTTGTATTGGAAAAGCTGGGGTTGCCATCAAAATCATCACCAAAATTAGATACTTGGAAAGTTTTTCTTGAAAGATTAAAAAATCCTCAAGATGAAGTTTCTATTGGCTTAGTAGGTAAATATGTCGAATTGAAGGATGCGTACAAATCAATTAGTGAATCCTTTATTCATGCCGGTGTTTCTAATGAAGTTAGGGTGAATGTGAAATGGATACATTCTGAGCGTTTAACTCAAAATAATATTGAAGAAGAATTGCAAGGATTACATGGAATTCTTGTAGCACCTGGATTTGGTTCGCGTGGAATTTCTGGTAAAATTGAAGCTGTAAAATACGCCCGTGAGAACAATATCCCATTCTTTGGAATTTGTTTGGGAATGCAATGCGCAGTTATTGAGTTTGCAAGAAATGTATTACATCTGGCCGATGCTCACACCACCGAAATAGCTGAAGATTGTCCTCATCCTGTTATTAGCATGATGGAGGAGCAAAAACACATTTCTAAACTAGGCGGAACAATGCGTTTGGGCGCATATAAATGTCAATTAAAACCAAATTCAAACAGTTTCAAGGCATATAACACGGATAAAATATCTGAAAGGCACAGACATCGGTTTGAATTTAACAATGATTATCTGGAATCCTTTGAAAATGCAGGAATGATCTCAGCTGGAAAAAATCCAGAAACAGGTCTCGTTGAAGTTGTTGAAATTCCAAGTCACCGATGGTTTGTTGGCGCGCAATTCCACCCAGAATATAAAAGCACTGTAGCTAACCCCCACCCTCTTTTTGTTGCTTTTGTTAATGCAGCTAAAGATTATAAAAACAATGTTAAGTAATGGATAGAAATTCGATTATCGGCTACTCGCTGATAGGTGTTGTATTGGTCTCGTTTTTAATGTTTAATCAACCTTCTGCTGAAGATCTTGAGAAAGAAGAAAAAGCAATAAAAGAACAGGTTGAAAAAGAAAAGAAAGCTCAAAAGACCACAGCTGCAATAAAGGAAACTGTAAAAAAAGATGCAGTACTAAAAAACAGTAATAAAGTAGCCGCAGCGCCGCCTAAAACAGCATTTTATGTTTTAGAAAATGAAAAATTAAAGATTCAATTTTCAACAAAAGGTGGAAAAGTTTCCGGAGTTACATTAAAGGAATTCGAGAGCTATGATAGCTACGCAGAAAAATTGGATAAGGGGGAAAGTCCTAAAAATATAAGCCCTTCTGGATTAGAGCTATTCAAAGATGGTGATGCGATAAATCAGCTTGAAATTCCAATTGATGGTAAGACGATTCAGACCGGTGAACAATACTTCGCCTTAAAGGAAAAGTCTGCTGATAGAATAGTCTTCTCGCTTGAATTGGGCAACAATAAGCGTATCGAACAAATTTATCAATTGAAAAAAGACGCCTATGATATTGATTACAACATTCAGTTAACTGGACTTGGTAATCTGCCAGAGGATAAAGTAAAGTTCAAATGGGACACTGAATATCGAAGAACAGAAAGATTGTTAAGTGAACAAAGAAGAGTATCAACAATTTGTTTCTATAATGATGAAGAAGGAATTGACTATTTGAGTGAGGTCGGCGATGATGAAGCAGAAGCTGAAACTTCGATAGATTGGATATCACATAAACAAAGTTATTTTTCATCATTTATACGGCCTGAAAAAGCATTTTCTCAAACGGGTTCTGGTTTTAAAATTCGTGAATATGAAGAAAGTGATACGTTAAGTAAAACTCATTTAAAAAAATATTCGAGTATTGTCACTGTTCCTGTAACTAATGGAAATAATGCCAATATTGCTATGAACTGGTATTTTGGTCCAAACGATTACGAGACTTTAAAATCCTACAACGAGAACTATGATGATATTTTGAATTATGGATGGGGTTTATTCAGATGGATTAATTTGTATGCTGTTCAACCTTTATTTAATTTCTTGGTTACGAATGGAATTGGTGTTGGCTGGGCAATTTTGTTGTTGACATTAATAATCAAATTTATATTGATGCCGGTGCAATGGAAAATGTTTTCATCATCTGCAAAAATGAGAATTCTTAAGCCTGAAATTGAAGAAATAAACAAAAAATACCCTGCTAAAGAAGATGCAATGCAACGACAAATGGAAACGATGTCGCTTTACAGAGAGTCAGGCGCTAGTCCATTTGCAGGTTGTTTACCGATGCTTATTCAAATGCCAATATTGTTGGCAGTGTTTAGATTTTTTCCAGCAACTTTTGAGTTAAGGCAAAAGCCTTTTCTATGGGCTGAGGATTTATCTTCTTACGATTCCATTTGGGATTTTGGTTTTAATATCTGGGGTTATGGTGACCACATGAGTTTATTCACGCTTTTGATGGCAGCTACAACGCTTGTTTTTACGTATTTAAATAGTAACAATATGCAGCAACCTTCTCAGCCTGGAATGCCGAATATGAAGGTTATCATGTATGTTTTTCCGATTTTAATGATTTTCTTTTTTAATAATTATTCTTCTGGTTTGAGTTATTATTATTTCATTTCAACCTTGATGTCTATTCTTATCATGTTAATGATTAAATATTTCTTTGTTGATGAAAATAAAATTCGAGAAAAAATGATTGCTAAAAAGCAGGCTGCAAAGACTGGTGGGAAAGCAAAAAAGAAATCGAAATTTCAAGAGCGTATCGAAATGATGCAAAAAATGCAACAAGAACAACTCAAGAATAGAAAGAAATAAAATTTTGTATTAGTTATTTCATTGCTAAAATAACATATGCGCTTCATTTGCTCCATTTGTGTAGTTTTGTCAACATTTTACTGCAGCGCGCATGATTACTACTTTGCGTTTGCCGAAGTTGAATACAAACCACAAAATGGAATATTGGAAGTTACACTCGTCGTAACAACCCATGATTTTGAACAATATCTTTTAAGTGAGGGTTATGAAGGTCATGATTTGAATGCAGCTAGAGGCGATAGTTTATTAAGTAATTTTATTGAACAAAAGATTAATAAGCATTTTCAAATCTCAACAGATATTCATGAATCGGTACGCTTGCAATTGGTTGGTATTGAAAATCAATTGATTGGCACCACTCAATTTTATTTATCAGCTCAAGTTGAACCGATTCAAATCATTGATTTTAAATTTGATTTGTTAATGGATTATTTTCCTCAGCAACAAAATAAAATAAAATTCATTTACAAGTTAAGAGATTTAAATACAACTTTAGAGTTTTTGCCTTCAAGAAAAGAACAAATTATTGATTTATATTAGATCATTATGAGAAATTTATCCATTTATATCCTAGCATGTATCCCATTTTTTGGTGTTGCTCAATCTAAGTTTGCTCAATTAGATCAGGAATTGCCAACACCAAATTCATTTAGAACGGCATCTGGGGCGCCAGGTCATGAATATTATCAGCAAAAAGCTGATTACAAAATGACCATATCAATAAATGATGAGACCCAAGTGCTTACAGGTGATGAGACCATAACTTATACGAATAATTCTCCTGATAAACTGGAATATTTATGGCTTCAACTTGATCAAAATATCTATGATGTTAACTCAGATACCAAGTTGATAGAGATTGAAAAAATGGAGGATTTTAAGAGCATCAAAGATGTACAAAAAAGATTCATCGATTACGATGGTGGCTTCAAGATTGAATCAATTACCAATGTTTCTGGTCAAAAAATGACTTACGCAATTAATAAAACCATGCTAAGGATTCATTTAGACAAACCACTGCAACCTAAAACTAGTATTTCCTTTCGAGTTAAATGGTGGTATAATATCAATGACAGAATGTTGGTTGGTGGGCGTTCAGGATATGAATATTTTGAAAAAGACAGTAACTACCTGTACACAATTGCTCAATTTTTCCCGAGAATGTGCGTATATAATGATGTTGAAGGATGGCAAAACAAACAGTTTTTAGGAAGAGGTGAATTTGCATTACCATTTGGAGATTATGAAGTTTCAATAACGGTACCTTCTGACCATGTCGTTGGAGCGACAGGTGAGCTTCAAAACGGAAACACCATAATGACCGCAGAACAGCGCAAACGCATGGATTTGGCAAGATCATCAGATAGCCCAGTGTTAATTATAACCCAAGATGAAGCAGAAAGCGCTGAGAAAAATAGGTCAAAGACAACTAAAACTTGGAATTTCAAAGCGTTAAATGTGCGTGATTTTGCATTTGCTAGCTCACGAAAATTTATGTGGGATGCACAAGCCGTTGATATAAACGGTAAAAAAGTTATGGCGATGTCTTTTTATCCTAAAGAAGGTAATCCACTTTGGGAAAAATATTCCACAAAACTTGTAGCACATACTATTAAAACCTATTCAAAATATACAGTGGACTACCCCTACCCAGTAGCTATTTCCGTGCATTCGAAATGGATTGGTATGGAATATCCAATGATTTGTTTTAATGGAGGAAGACCTGAAGAAGATGGCACTTATTCTGAAGAAACGAAATATGGAATGTGGGGAGTAATTATTCACGAGGTTGGACATAATTTCTTTCCAATGATTATTAATTCAGACGAAAGGCAATGGACTTGGATGGATGAAGGTCTAAATACTTTTGTTCAATATTTGACTGAGCAAGAATGGGAAAGAGGATATCCATCTCGCAGAGGCCCTGCATATTTAATTGCTGATTATATGAGAGGTGATAAGCAATTCATTTCCCCAATCATGACCAACTCGGAGTCCATCTTTCAATTTGGAAATAATGCATATGGTAAGCCTGCTACAGCTTTAAATATATTAAGAGAAACCATAATGGGAAGAGAACTTTTTGATTATGCATTCAAAATGTACTGCGAAAGATGGAAGTTCAAGCACCCAACACCTGCTGATTTTTTCAGAACAATGGAGGATGCCTCTGCAGTTGATTTAGATTGGTTTTGGAGGGGTTGGTTCTACTCTACCGATAATGTTGATATTTCTTTAGATGAAGTTAAATGGTTTCAGTTAAACACACACAATCCGTTTGTTGAAGAACCATTGAGCGAATATAAAGAAAAGGCAAAAGATCAATTTATTGGTGATACTAGAAATAAGATATCAATTAAAGAAACAATTAATGAAAAAGATGAAAGTATTGATGATTTTTACGCCACAAGAAATAAGTTCGAAATTGATGCATTAGACATTCAAGAAATGAAGGATTTTAATGCAAGTTTAAGCGATGAGGATTCAATTTTACTCAATGCCAATAAACAATTTTATGAGCTTACTTTTAATAATATTGGTGGTTTAGTAATGCCATTAATAATAGAAATTGTATATGCAGATAACACAATTGAAGTGATCAGATTCCCAGCTGAAATTTGGAGACAATATGAAGATCAAGTTACTAAGGTTTTGATTTTAGACAAGGAGGTTGTTTCTTTTCGTTTAGATCCTTACTTAGAAACAGCAGATACGAATCTGGATAATAACAGTTGGCCAAAAAGAGAAGAACCATCGCGTTATGAATTGTTTCAAATGAAGAAATCTGGAGAAAATCTCATGCAACGAGAGAAAAGAGTTGAAGAATTAAAAAAGAATTAAGTT
>CANHJY010000078.1 GCA_947461185.1 Flavobacteriales bacterium | reverse complement strand
GAAATCATCGAAATGGATCGCATGAGAAAACTTATTGCGGATCACATGGTGATGTCAAAGCATGTTTCCCCTCACGTAACTTCATTTGTTGAAGCCGATGTTACC
Source organism: Flavobacteriales bacterium (assembly GCA_947461185.1). Classification (GTDB taxonomy): domain Bacteria; phylum Bacteroidota; class Bacteroidia; order Flavobacteriales_D; family Crocinitomicaceae; genus M0103. The sequence continues at coordinate 7,838 of CANHJY010000078.1, read as the reverse complement.
AATATCGTAAATTGGAGAAACACTGTAAAGAATGAATTCATGAAAAGAGAAGGTGAAAACATTACGTTTACCCCTATTTTTATTGAAGCTATCGTAAAAGCAATTAAGGATTTCCCAATGATTAATGTTTCTGTAAGTGGAACAACAATTATAAAAAGAAAAGATATAAATGTTGGAATGGCTACAGCTTTACCAAGCGGAAATCTCATTGTACCTGTACTAAAAAACGCAGATAGAATGAACTTAGTCGGTATAACTAAGGCTGTTAATGAGCTTGCTAATAATGCTCGAAATAACAAATTAAAGCCTGAAGATATTCAAGGTGGAACATTTACCGTAACGAATGTTGGATCTTTTGGAAATGTCATGGGAACCCCTATTATAAATCAACCACAAGTTGCAATTTTAGCACTCGGAGCCATTAGAAAGGTTCCTGCAGTTATTGAAACCCCTGACGGCGATTTTATAGGTATTCGACACAAAATGTTCCTCTCCCATTCCTATGACCACAGAGTAGTTGATGGTTCACTAGGTGGGCAATTCGTTAAAAGAGTTGCTGATTATTTAGAACAATTTGATGCTAAAAGAGAGTTTTGAGTAAGTTAATACCACTTTGCATATCTAAACTATTTATTGTTGGCCTTTTATCGGCATGGAGTTTTACATCTTTTTGTCAACCTTTAGAATCAGATATAAGATCAAAACTCAACCTTTTAACTGAAGATGAACTTGTAATTGAATCCTCTAGTCTATTACAAGAAAACTTTTACTTTTATTCAGAGATCATTATCGATCACCTCTTAACATTAAATCCGAATAGCTGTAATTACAATTATCGAAAAGGATTTGTTTTGTTAGATAAACGACTAAATGCAAAGGAAGCCCTTCCCTATCTTCAGAAAGCCTCTAAAAGTGTAGATGGAAATTACGACATGTATTCGTCATCTGAAAAAAGCGCACCAACAGATGTAATTTTTCACTTAGGAAGATGTCATCAGTTGAATGAGAATTTTGACTCTGCAGTTATCTACTATAATAGATTTATTGAAGATTCTAATCCGAAATCTATGTTAGTTGCTCAAGCTAAACTCAGAATACAACAATGTGATTTTGCAAAAAACATTAAAGTTAAAACAACTGAGCAACCCATTTATAATTTGGGGCCTAATATCAACACATCCGATCCTGAGTTAAATCCAATTGTTTCAACGGATGGTCAAATTTTATATTTCACCTCTAATAGGAAATGGGATGATGAAGAAATTGAATATACTAGAGACCCTATTTTCAATAATTACCCAAGTGATATTTACCAAATCAAAACAGAAGATCTTATTCTGAAGAATGATAAATCCAATTTTGCCAATAAATTATCCCTTTGTGAGGCCGAAAATAAAGAAATAGGAATTTATATTTCTCCAGAAGAACGTCAACTATACATGTTCGATGATTTTATGGAAAATGGGGATATTTATGTCTCGAATTTTGAAAATGGTCAGTATAACTCTTTTCGGAAAAATTTGACCAAAGATTTGAATTCCAAATATTGGGAAACTCACTTTTACCAAAGTTTAGATTCAAAGCAATTATTTTTCGTTTCAGATAGACCAGGAGGATATGGTGGGAAAGATATTTATTGTATGGACAAGACCAACAATACTTGGGGAAAACCATACAATTTAGGACCAAATATAAACTCAGCACATGATGAGATTGCACCTTTTTTAGCGAGTGATGGACAAACTTTGTTTTTCTCAAGCAATGGAATAAAAAGTATGGGTGAATTTGATATTCTATACAGTAAATTCGAAAATGGGATTTGGCTAGAATCCAAAAACCTTGGTTATCCTCAGAATTCGACTTACGATGAATCTTTCTTTACTATGACTTCATTCGATAAATTGGGGTATTTATCATCTAATAGAGATGGAGGTTTTGGTCAATATGATATTTACGCTATTGAAATGAACGAAATGCTGGGTAAAACGACCTTGCTATCTGGTTTTATTCGGACCTCAGATGGTAGTCAACTCCCCACACAAATTAAAGCTATTCTCAAATGTACAAATTGCGAAAACAATAATACTATCAATCTACTTCCTCGATTAAGAGATGGAAATTTAATATCTCGACTAGAACCTTGTAAAAGCTATCAACTTGGTTTTCAAAAGGATGAAAATTCTACTGAAATGTACATGGCAGAATTTACAACGGATTGTAATCTAAATTTTGAAGTCATTCGCAAAGATCTTATTTATGATGTATCTAGAAATAGAGTTATCCCAGAAAAATCATATGCACATTTAATTAATATAATTGATAGTAAATCACTTAAAGAATTAGAAAATATTGACGCTGTAATTTCTTTCAATAATACTGAAGACACTTTGAATATAGACAAGGTATATGCCAGCACGCTAACAAACAAAATGATTTATGGTGATACTTTGTCATTTAAAATTAAGCTCTCTAAAATTGGCTATATAACTCAAGAATTTAGTTTCGATGAACAACTTCTAGAAAACGACACTATCGTTTCAGAATTCAAATTAGAGCCTTCTGTAATTGGAATCGATTTGGCTTCTACTTTGAACTTAAACCCAATTTATTTCGACTTAAACAAGTTTACAATTAGAGAAGATGCCAAAATAGAATTGGACAAAATCGTAAAAATTATGAATGACAATCCTGAAATTTCCATCGAACTTTCTTCACATACTGATTGTCGAGGTTCGGCCGAATATAACTTGGCACTATCTCAAAAAAGAGCTGATGCATCAACAAATTATATTAAAACAAGAATTTTGAATCCAGATAGAATTTACGGCAAAGGCTATGGAGAAACTCAACTTCTAAACCATTGTGAATGTGATGAAAAAATAAAGTCTAAATGTTCTGATTTTGATCATCAAAAAAACAGGAGAACGGAATTCAGAATTGTAAAAAACTAACTAAATTTGTGGTGCTATTAATTAACATCTTTTTATAATGAAATTTTCTTTCCCTTTTCTCTTAAGTTTATTTTTTATTTCCAATCTAAACGCACAACTTTCCAACGAACAGATAAAAAAAATAATCTCGACTGGCGATGAAAATCAACTTCTTAAAGAAAATTCACGATTGATGTATGAAGGTTTTCATTACCAAGCAGAATTGGTCATGAATAAATTAATTGAATTTCAACCTGAAAATCCAAATTATAATTACCGAAAAGGTTTCCTTCTTTTGGAGATGCAAAATGACTACAAATCGGCTCTTCCATACCTCGAAAAAAGTATTACCAAAACAAAAAAAGTTTTTGACGCATTTAGCACAAATGAAGATTTCGCTCCGACAGATGCATATTATCACCTTGGAAAATGTTATCACATGGACGGTCAACTTGATAAAGCAGAAGAGCAATACAAACTCTTTTTAGACAACTCCAATTCTAAATCAGAATTAATTACAAAAGCTCAGTTAGGATTAATGCAATGCCTGAATGCAAAAAATGAAATAAATGCACCAAAAAAAGTTAATCTTAAAAATCTAGGAGCTGCAGTAAATACCGCTTATTCAGAGTACAGTAGCTTAGTTTCACTTGATGGCTCGTCAATTTACTTCACGTCTAAAAGACCATGGGCGAACAATGAGACGGAAAACTTTAGAGATATTCGTAAAGGTCAATTACCAGAAGATGTTTATGTGAGTAATTCTGATAACAATCTAAACAGGCTGACAGCGGAAAGATTAAGATTTTGTGAACCACAAAGAAGTGAAGCATCGATTGGCGTGAGTTTTAATGATCGATACATTTATTTATATCAAGATTCAACAGGTTTTGGAGATATTTATTTTGCTGATTTATATGGTCAAAGCTTTGATCAAATAGCAGTATTTGACCAACCTAAAATAAATTCAGAATACTGGGAAACGCACTTAGTTACTTCTGTTGATGGAAATACCATAATTTTTGCTTCAGATAGACCTGGAGGATTAGGAGGTTTAGATTTATACATTCTGAACAAAATTAACGGTGTTTGGTCAGAACCTACAAACATGGGTTCCAATATAAACTCTGCTTTTGATGAAGATGCTCCGTTCCTTACAGCTAATGGAAAAACCCTATATTTTGCTTCCAACGGTCCTTCAAGTATTGGTGGATACGATATTTTTTCATCATTGAAGAACTCAGATGGCACTTGGACGCTCTCTAAAAATGCAGGATACCCTTTGAATTCTACAACTGATGATATTTATTTTAGTTGTACCATTGACGAGAAAAGAGCGTTTATTACTTCTTCTCGACCTAATGGTTTCGGCGGAAGTGACATTTATGAAATTGAGGACGAAAACTTTGGAAAAACCTCAAGTTTTAATCTTTTGGGAAAAATACGAAATTTAAATGGTGGTGCCTTACCAAAAGACTTCGCAGTAAATATGGAACTCAAGTGTACAGATTGCAACAATACAGCGCCTGTTCTAATATTTCCAAAATTAAGCGATGGTGTTTTTTCCGCATCATTGGAACCTTGTAAAAACTATGAATTATATTATTATTCAAGTACAACGAAAAAAATATTATATCAGACCAGCTTTAATACGAGTTGCTCTCTAAATGAAGAGCTGATTGAAAAGGAAGTTATCCTAGATGACAAGACACCTTCAATAACACCGATTTTACTTTATAACATCAAAGGAATTGTAGCTGACGTAATTAGTGGTAGAGAAATATCAAATGCATTAATAACTGTAAAACTCGCTAGTGGCGAAGTGATTCAGAATAGCACAAGCGATTTGAATGGTGCATTTAATTTGGATTTTCTTAAAAATAAAAAGTTCGGTGAAAAAATTAGTTTTCAAATTAGCATTACTGCTAACGGTTATTTAACTAAAGTTTTTAACGTTGATCAAAAACTAGGAAATGAAGAAGTAATTTCCTTGACGTGCAATTTGGATCAGTTAAATATCGGCAGTGACCTTGCAAAATCTTTTGGTGTAAAATCAATTTATTTTGACTTCAATAAATCCAATCTTCGTAAAGACGCAATAAAAGAATTAGACAAGATTGTAAAAATAATGAATGACAATCCAACCCTTTACATTGAATATGGTGCTCATACAGATTGTTCTGGTCCTGATGTTTACAATCAATACCTTTCTGATATGCGTGCAAGTTCAGTTGAAGCATACATTAAAAGCAAAATAACCAATCCAGAAAGAATAATTGGAAAAGGATACGGTGAATCTCAACCAATTGCTAACTGTTCTTGTGATGACATAAATAACGCTTGTACAGCTGCGCAAAATCAAACAAACAGAAGAGCAGTATTTAAAGTAATTCAGAAGTAGCAATTAATTATTTGATGCTAACTTGTTAATTTTGAAACCATTTTAGATAAATTTACGTTAATTCGCAAATTGATTTTAACATCTTTTTTATATGGTTGCAAAAAATAAATTGCTTTTGTTCGGATTTTACCTTGCATTATTCGGTCTTATCCCATTAAATAGTTTGTCTCAAAAATTAGACGATCCGTTAAAAGACCTTTTGGAAAATGGGTCTGAACAACTTCTGATTTCTGAAAACTCTAGAATGATGCAAGAAGAGTTATTCTATTCAGCAGAGAAAATTGCAGATAAATTGCTCTCAATAAAACCTGAAAGTGCAAACTATAACTACCGGAAGGGTTTTGTGAGGTTAAAAATTGATAGTGACGCCAAAGGAGCACTCCCTTTCCTAGAGAAAGCAATTTTAAACACTGATAAAAATTTTGATGCTTATGGGGTTTCTGAAAAAAGTGCTCCTATAGACGCCTTTTATCATTTGGCGACTTGCTATCATCAACTAGAGCAAATTGACAATGCCATATCAATGTACAATAAGTTCATTTCAAACTCAAATAACAAATCTGAGTTGATACCCATTGCGCAAATGAATATCGTTCAATGTGGACTTGCACGAGAATTTATTGCAAAACCATCATATGGAAATTTAAAAAATATGGGGCCAACAATAAACACTTTCTACCCTGAGTACGCTCCAGTAATATCTTTAGATGGTAGCTCACTCTATTTTACTTCAAAAAGATCTTGGTCTAATGGAGAAAGTGATAAGTTCAGAAATCCTTCAAATAATTACTATCCCGAAGATATATACGTTTCTTACCTTGACATTAACGACTCCACTTTTAGTGAATCAAAACTTTTAGATTTTTGCTTACCGAAAAGGAATGAAGCCACGGTTGCTGTGAATGCTGACGAAAGAAAAATATTCCTGTATCAAGACTCTACTGGCTCAGGTGATATTTACTATTCTGACTTTTTTGCGAGTAAGTTCAACGAAATTGAAAAAATAGAAGACGTTAATATCAACTCAAAATATTGGGAAACGCACTGCATGACTTCTCATGATGGTAATTATATCTTTTTCTCATCAGATAGACCAGGTGGTTTTGGTGGACTCGATATATACATGATGGCGAAAACTAATGATAACAGTTGGACTAAACCAATAAATCTAGGTGCCAAAGTCAATACGGCATATAATGAAGATGCACCGTTTATTTCAATTGATAACAAAAAATTATATTTCGCATCCAATGGCCCAAAAAGTATTGGTGGTTATGACATTTTAGTTTCAGATATATCTGCTGATGGAACTTGGAGTGACGCTGTAAATCTTGGTTATCCTTTGAATACAACAAGTAACGAAATTTATTACACAACAACTATTGATGGTACACGTGGCTATTTATCATCCAATCGTGAGGGCGGATATGGAAACACCGACATTTATGAAATTTTCAATAATAAACTCGGACTTAAAAATATTGCAGTTTTTAAAGGCGAAATTAAAACTACAGATGGTTCTCCCCTACCTGAAGATTTTGTTGTTAACATGAAGATTACATGTGATGATTGCGATGATTACGATAAAAACAGAACTATATATCCTAGATTGCGAGATGGACTTTTCATGACAAGTTTACAACCTTGCAAAAACTATAAAATAGTGTACTTTAATGCTTCTGATAATAAAGAAATGCATGCTGAATCCTTTAAAACTGAATGTAATTTAAACTACCAAGAAATTGTTAGAGACCTTTTACTTGATGTTAAAAAGAGACAACTTGTATTCCCTAAAGAGGTTGACGTTATCGAAATTGCAGAAGTTGAAGTATCTACATTCGAAAACATTCAGTTCAAACATATTTTTGAATACAACAAAAATAAATTATTTACCAATAAGGGTAAATTGAAGGATTTCGTAAAAGATATCGATAAGCAGTTCAAAAAAGGACGTGAGAAAATGACTATTAACATTTACACATCGGCTTCTAAAGTGCCAACAACTACTTATGAAACGAATGAGAAACTTTCCCAATTAAGAGCTGAGAATATGAAATATGACCTTATGGAATATTTTGAAAGCAACGAATTGACAAGAGGTAAAATTGTAGTAACAATTGTTTCAGCAGTGGTAGATGGACCGGATTATGAAAATGATTACAGAAACAAAGAAAAATACGAACCGTTCCAATATGTGACACTTAAAACCGAATAGAAATAAAAATCGATTATAAAAAATGGCTATCACATGATAGCCATTTTTGTTTTATACAATGGGAAGATTAAATAAATTACTTGTTTGATTTCACTTTGAAAGCTATCTATTGTTTCTTAAATTTACCCAAAGATTAATTATGAAACTTCAATTGTCAAGACCGTTGGCTTTATTCGATTTAGAAACCACAGGAACGAATATCACATCAGACCGAATTGTAGAGATTGCTATTATTAAAATTTACCCTGATGGTAAAGAAGAAAATTATTGTAAGCGCGTAAATCCAACAATT
>CANHJY010000077.1 GCA_947461185.1 Flavobacteriales bacterium | reverse complement strand
CCCATCGTTTAGTAGGATCAGTAAACTTCTTGTACCAAGGCAATACCATGTATTGTGATTCTGCGCACTACTTTGAAAAAATCAAAGCTGTTAAAGCATACGGTAATGTCCATATTACCAAAGATGACATCAATTTATACTGCGATTCCTTATATTACGATGGTAAAAATAAAAAAGCAAAACTCTGGGGACACGTCAGAGCAAGAGACATGGAATATAAAATTATCACGGATTCGTTGGATTATGACGCCAAAAATGGATTAGGTGTATATCGAAATAAGGGGAAAATTGAAAGTATCGTATCGAATGAAAGTATAACGAGTCAGTTTGGATACTTTTATCCTGAATCTAAAGATTTTTTCTTCAAAGGAAATGTAAAATACAAGAATGATGACCTTACGATGTCAACAGACACATTGCAATTTACCTATAGCAAACAGATTAGTACTTTTTACGGACCAACAACAATCAAAAAAGGCACAACAAAATTGTACTGTGAAAAGGGGTGGTACAATGTAAAAACAGAAGAAGGAAGTTTGATAAAAAATGCATCTTTGGTCGACGCAAGCAAAACCATTAAAGGAGATACGCTTTTATATCAACCGAAAAAAGGGCTTTCAATTGCCAAGGGCCATGTATATTATGAGGATACAACTGAAAAAACGAAATATTATGGCAATTACGGGAAAATTTCAGACATTGAGCATTCGACACTTTTAACAGGAAACTGTCAAATTTTTAAGGTGCAAAAAACAGATACTATTTTAATTTCGGCAGATACCATATTTAATCAAAATGACACGCTTGACAGTCCATTATTCTATAATGCATATCACAACGTAAAGCTTTATAATAAGGATATGCAAGCCATTTCAGATAGTTTGCATTTTACAGATTCAATTCAAAAGATGGATTTTTTTGGAAGTCCAATAATTTGGTCAAAAAATATTGAACTCAAAGCAGATACATTGGAAGTTTATCTTACCGATTCCGTCATAGACCGTGTGTTTTTAAAGCAAAATGCAACTGCAATTATGGAATTGGATTCTGGAAAATTTTATAATCAAGTAGCAGGAAACTATATGGATGCCTTTTTTAAGGATGGCGAGATTTACAAAACTTTGGTCAATGGAAATGCTCAAACGATATTTTATCCTGAAGAAATGATCAAAACTGATTCGGCCGTAATCATTAAGAGGTTAGGAATGAATTATTTACTTAGTAGCGATTTAAAAATATTTCTTGATAGTGGCGAAGTGACAAAATTGACTTATAATACAGAACCTGAAGGTATTTTTTATCCAATTGAAGAATTAAATGAAGATATTCAATTCATCGATAAATTTTCATGGAATGATGCTGTAAGACCAAAGAGGTTATTATTTCAAATTCCTTAATCAACATATTCCTCTGAATCCCAACGCGTTACTCTTTGAACACCTTCAACCTGCTCAAATTTGGACATGAGTTGTTCCAAATGCTCGGTATCATAAACCATAACCCTGATTCTTCCCTCAAAAATACCATCATCTGTCTCAAAGGAAATAGATTTCATATTTACATTATGCTGTTTTGAAATAATCTCGGTTAATCTATTCACCAAACCGATATTATCAATACCATTAATTTGAATTGCTGCAATACGTTCAATAAGTTGTTGAGATTGCCATCTAGCTTTTATACAACGATACTCCATTTTGGACAGTAAATTCTCCGCATTTGGACAATTGGTCCTATGAATTTTAATTCCTTCATTGATGGTAATAAATCCAAATACCTCATCCCCAGGAATGGGATTGCAACAACGTGCCATTTGATATTGAATATTTTTGAAATCATCGCCAATGACAATAACGTCCTCCTTTTTATTTATTTTTTTGTAGACATCACTTTCGTGTTTGTCTTTTTTGATAGATGTTGTCTTTTTCTCAATTTGCAATATTCCTTTAACTTGTTTTAGATCTCTTAATTTTGTTAAGTCGATTTTTCCTTTGGCTATCCTGAAATTCATTTCGGTGGCTGAAGGAAGTTGAAAGTACTTTTCTAGAAAACTGATGTTTTCAGGAGAGAACTTAATGTTATATTGCTTGCATTTTCTCTCTAAAATTTCTTTTCCATCTTGAGCTATTTGCTTTCGTTCTTCATTTAATGAAGACTTAATTTTTTGTTTTGCTCTTGCAGAATTTACAAATCGAAGCCATTCCTCATTGGGCTTCTGCTTGCTTGATGTAATGATTTCAAGTTGGTCGCCATTATTCAATTGATAACTTAAAGGAACCAATCGATTATTTACCTTTGCTCCGATACATTTATCACCAATATCGGTATGAATATCATATGCAAAATCAAGTATTGTAGAACCAACAGGTAGAACTCTTAGTTCACCTTTAGGTGTAAAGACATAAATTTCATCAGCAAACAAATTAGCCTTGAATTCATTAATAAAATCCAATGCATTGGCATCTGGATTATCCAATAAATCACGAATCTCAGCTATCCATCTATCAAATTTACTCTCTTCTGATTTGGATTCTTTATACTTATAATGCGCAGCCAGTCCTTTTTCAGCGATTTCATCCATTCGCTTGGACCTGATTTGAACCTCAACCCATCTACCTTGTGGAGACATTACTGTTGTATGCAATGACTCATAACCATTTGCCCTTGGGGTGGAAATCCAGTCGCGTAATCGATCAGGACTTGGTTGGTAAAAATCTGTTACTATACTATAAATACGCCAGCAATCGGGTTTTTCCAGTTCTATTGGCGTATCAACAATAATTCTCACAGCAAAAACATCATAGACTTCCTCGAATGGAATACCTTTGGAATTCATTTTTCTCCAGATTGAAGAAACTGATTTCGTTCTTGCTTTTATGTCAAAAGCGTATCCTTCGTTGGTCAAAGCCTCCTTTACAGGAAGCATAAATCTTCTAATAAAGCGGTTTCTTACATCTTTTGTGGACTTGAGACTAGATTCGATTTTTGAATAAACTTCGGGTTCGCAATACATTAAAGACAAATCTTCCAATTCACTTTTAATGGAATACAAACCAAGACGATGCGCAAGGGGAGCATACAAAAATTTCGTTTCTGAAGCAATTTTGAGCTGTTTATCCACACGCATACTTGACAAAGTCCGCATATTATGAAGTCGGTCAGCAAGTTTGATCAAAACAACTCTGATATCGTCTGATATCGTGAGAATCATTTTTCTAAAATTCTCAGCTTGAATTGATGCATTTTCATCAAAAACCTCAGGAATTTTGGTTAGTCCATCAATGATCAACCTTACCTTCGCACCAAATAAATCCTCTACATCTTGCAAAGTGATATGGGTATCTTCGACCGTATCGTGCAATAATGCACAAGTAACGGCAGTTGCACCTAGCCCCATTTCTTCTGCACAAATACGAGCAACTGCAATAGGATGATATATGTAGGGTTCGCCAGACTTCCTGCGCATATCTTTATGAGCCTCAACAGCAACATCGAATGCTTTTCGAATCAACCTTGTGTCTTCTCGTGATCGATCCTTTAAGGCGCGAAGTAACCCTTTAAAGGCATTAAGAATCTCCTTTCTTTCCTTTTCAAGATCTATATGAACTGCTGTATTGGAACTCACAAAATAAAATTATATAACAGGTAATACCTTGGTTTTAACTTCACCAAAACCAATTCTAATTCCATCCTTTGTTGAATATCCACGCATTATAACCGTATCATTATCCTGAATAAACTTTCGTTCGGAACCATCATTCATTTTCAATGGTTTTGTTCCTTTCCATGCCAACTCCAACATTGATCCATAGGAATCAGGAGTTGAACCAGATATGGTTCCTGAACCCATCAAATCTCCATTTCTTATATTGCATCCATTAACAGTATGATGCGCAAGCTGCTGTGACATATTCCAATACATGTATTTGAAATTAGATCTACAAACAACTGTTTCTTCGACAGTTTCAGGTTGAATCGCTACTTCCAATTGAATATCATAAGACATTTTACCTTCAAATTTCAAGTATTCCAAAACTTCAGGTTTTTGAATTGGAGAATCAACTTTGTATGGTTGAAGGGCATCCAAGGTAACAATCCACGCTGACATGGAAGATGCAAAATTCTTCGCTAAAAATGGCCCTAAAGGAACGTATTCCCACGTTTGAATGTCGCGAGCAGACCAATCATTGAATAATACCATTCCAAAAATAAAATCTTCCGCTTCATGTGTTGAAATCGATTGTCCCAAAGGCTTTCCGTCGAAAGTAATAAATGCCGTTTCCAGCTCAAAGTCTAAATTTCTACAAGGTGCAAAAATTGGATCTGCCTGTGGGTCTGGTTTAATTTGACCTTTTGGACGGTGAATATCAACTCCTGATAAAATTACTGAACTCGCTCTACCATGATAACCAACAGGTATCCATAACCAATTAGGCAACAAGGCATTTGCAGGGTCTCTAAACATCATTCCCACATTAGTTGCATGCTCTTTGGATGAATAAAAATCAGTGTAATCCCCAATATTAATAGGCATTGACATTTTTACTGAATCTACAGCAATGAGTATGCTTCCTATATCTGCTTTTAATAATTGCAGTTCATCATTCTCAACATTTAACAAATCAGAAATTCGATTTCTTAAATTTCTCATTCCAATTTTCCCTTGTTTCATTATATCGTTAAGGAATGAATTATTCAAATCAGCACCTGATAAAGGTAATTGATTCAATAGTCCTTTCTTATGCAATTCGAACAGATCTAAAACGTAATCTCCAATTCTAACACCTACCCTTTTCGACTTTTCACTGGTATAAAAAATTCCAAAAGGTAAATTTTGAATTGGAAAATCAGAATTTTCTGGAATGTCCACCCATGTTTTCAAATTTGGGTTATTTGCTTTGATTTCCATAATACTTAATATTAAACATTGAATCTGAAATGCATTATATCACCATCTTCAACTACATATTCTTTTCCCTCAACTTTAAATTTCCCTGCCTCTTTAACAGCATTTTCAGATCCTAAAGTAACATAATCGTTATACTTCATTACCTCAGCTCGAATGAATCCTTTCTCAAAATCTGTATGAATTACACCAGCTGCTTGAGGCGCGGTCATTCCATTTTTAATTGTCCAAGCTCTAACCTCCTTCACGCCAACTGTAAAATACGTTTGAAGTGTCAGCAAATGATAAGCTGACCGAATTAATCTATTGACTCCAGGTTCTTCTAGGCCTAATTCATCTAGAAACAATTGTCTCTCTTCATAAGTTTCCAATTCCGTTATATCAGCCTCTATTTTTGCTCCAATAACTAATACCTCGGCATCTTCGGATTTCACGGCTTCTTTAACCTGATCCACATACTTATTTCCAGATTTCACAGAACCCTCATCAACATTACATAAATACAATACAGGTTTCGAAGTAATGAGCTGGAATTTTTTAATGATTTCCCATTCCTTTTCATCAAAATCAAGTGTTCTGACAGATTTACCTTGCTCAAGTGAGGCCTTAATTTGTATTGCCAATTCGTTTTCTTTTACAATTTCCTTATCTCCAGATTTTAAAGTCCTTGCTAACGAAGCTATTCTTTTCTCTATACTTTCCAAATCTTTCAATTGGAGCTCAATATCAATAATTTCTTTGTCTCGAATGGGGTTTACGCTTCCATCAACATGAATAATATTCCCATCATCAAAACATCTTAAGACATGAATTATCGCATCCGTTTCTCTAATGTTCGCAAGGAACTGATTACCTAAACCCTCCCCTTTTGATGCACCTTTAACTAAGCCTGCAATATCGACTATTTCCATCGTTGTTGGAACTACCCTTTCCGGCTTGGCTAAGCCTTCAAGTATAGGTAATCTTGAATCTGGAACTGAGATTGTTCCAACATTAGGTTCTATTGTGCAAAATGGAAAATTTGCTGATTGTGCTTTGGCATTGGACAAACAATTAAATAGTGTTGATTTGCCTACATTAGGAAGTCCTACAATTCCGCATTTTAATGACATATGTTTTATTTTTTACAAAGATAATTAATCAACGAAGGTTTTGAATAATTATCAATATTTCAATTAAGTATCTTCAGTATTTTTCCTTCCAAATTAATGTTATGAGTGCTTTTTTGACATTATATATTGTAATTAGTAGCCTTCTCTTGATCCTACTAATCATGGGTTATTTTTTACCAACTAAAATAGTAATACAGGAGGAAATTGATGTCAAAACCTCTGCAGAAGAAGCTTTTAAAAATTTTGCAGACCTTAAATTATTTTCAAAATGGCATCCCTGGTTTCGAAAAGTTGCAGCAGTAAACATTCAATTTGAAGGTGAGGCACTAACCGTTTCCAACAAAATATATTTCAAGTCAAAAATTTATTCCATCCAAAAAAAAATTGAAATCAGTCATCTTGAAGCGAATCGAAAAGTATTTATGGAATTTGATTTTGGTTATAACCTAAAAGGTAACATAGAAATCGACCTGATTTCGAATGATATTGCAAAAACTCATATTTACTTTAATTTCTATTTACCTTTGGGTAGTAATCCTTTGATACGATGGTATGGGTTTATCACTAAAACATCATACCATGTTAGCATAAGGAGTGGATTAAAAACACTTAAAGTTAAATTAGAAACTACGTGAAATTTCAAGCCCTTTATCTCATTATTTTTATACCCTCTTTTTATTTTGCGCAATCAAGTGATTCTATTTTCATTAGGAAAGCATTTGATATTGCACTTAAAAATGGAAAAGCTTATGCTGATCTAAAAAGCCTTTGCAAGGATGTAGGACCAAGATTATCTGGTTCTTCCGAAGCTCAAATGGCTATAGAATGGAGTTATTCTAAAATGAAATCCTATAACTTTGACAGTGTCTACTTACAAGAAATCAAAGTGCCTCATTGGGAGAGAGGAACTAAAGAAGCAGGATGGATTATTTCTGATGAAGGTCAGCTAACTAAAGTTAATATACTTGCTTTAGGTGGTTCGATTGGGACAAATGGACTTATTGAAGCAGATATCATAGAATTTAAATCGTTGGATGACTTAAAAAAGGCTTCCAAATCTGATGTTAATGGCAAAATAGTATTTCTCAATCAGGCAATGGATGAAACACAAATCAATACATTCAAAGCCTATGGTGGGTGCTATCCAATTCGAGGGGACGGTGCTATTGAAGCATCAAAACTTGGTGCAATTGCAGTTGTAATTAGATCTTTAGCAATGCCAATTGATGAACACCCTCACACTGGCTCTATGCATTATACTGATGGGGTTGACAAAATTCCAGCAGCAGCGATTTGTACTTCAGATGCTGAATTACTTTCAGAGCTGCTTAAAATTCAGAAAGCGAAATTTGTACTTGAAATGGATTGTAGAAGTTTTCCTGATGCAACGTCATACAATGTAATAGCCGAAATCAAGGGAATAGAAAATCCTAATAACATTATCACATTTGGTGGCCATTTGGATTCATGGGATACCGGCGAAGGCGCTCACGATGATGGCGCTGGAGTAATTCATTGTTTAGAGGCACTTAGAATTTTAAAGGAACTAGAATACAAGCCCATAAACACATTACGCGTTGTATTTTTCATGAATGAAGAAAATGGTAATATGGGTGGTAAAACTTATGCTAATTGGGTCAAAGAAAAAGGAGAAGTGCAAATAGCAGCGCTTGAAAGTGATCGAGGCGGATTTAGTCCACACGGATTCAGTTGCGATGGTTCCGATATTCACTTGAAATTCCTTGATTCTATTTCCCATTTGTTCATCCCATATGAAATGTATGAGTTTGATAAAGGTTATGGAGGTGTTGATATTGGACCTTTAAAGGATGCTTATAAGGGAATACCACTTTTCGGATTTGTTCCAGACTCCCAACGCTATTTCGATTTTCATCACGCACCGTCCGACATTTTCGAAAATGTAAATAAAAGAGAGTTAGAATTAGGCGCTGGCGCCATAGCCTCCTTTGTTTATTTACTGGATCATTATCTGATCAAT
>CANHJY010000076.1 GCA_947461185.1 Flavobacteriales bacterium | reverse complement strand
TCATTAACTACAAAAACTGGTGGAGAAGATGCAATAAGAAAAAAACTAATCGAAGAAGGATTAATTGATTGTATAGTGAACCTACCTGCAAAACTATTCTTGAATACTCAAATTCCTGCTTGTTTGTGGTTCATGAGTAAGAACAGAACCAACGGAAAGTTTAGAAATCGGAAAAATGAAATACTATTCATTGATGCCCGAAATTTAGGGCATTTGATTAGCCGCAAAACGAAGGAACTAGCACAAGAAGACATCAACCTAATTGCTGACACTTACCACAACTGGCGAAATCCAAATGGGAAATATGAAGATGTAACTGGTTTCTGTGCTTCTGCGACCAATGAACGAGTTAAGGAATTGGATTACGTTTTGACCCCTGGACGTTATGTTGGCTTACCTGATGACGAAGACGATTTCGATTTCATAGAACGTTTTACAAGTTTGAAAGCAGAATTTGAATACCAATTGAAAGAAGAATCCATACTCAATCAACGAATTACTGAAAACCTTATTAAAATTCGGATTGATGAGTGAATGGAAGGAATTTAAACTTGGAGAAATAATTGAAATATGCTCAAGTAAACGAATATTTTACAAAGAATATGTTAGCATTGGCATACCATTTTATCGTTCCAAAGAAATTATAGAAAAGCACAATGGAAAAACAATTTCAACAGACTTATTTATAACACAAGAACGTTTTGATGAACTTAAAATTAAGTTTGGTGTCCCTCAAAAAGGAGATATTCTTTTGACCTCTGTTGGAACCTTGGGTGTGCCATATATAGTACAAAATGAAGAGTTCTACTTTAAAGATGGTAATCTAACTTGGTTCAAGAACTTTAATTCAAATCTTGATTCTCTATTCTTATACTATTATTTATTATCCCCCAGAGGGAAAGGTGAATTAGAAATGTCAGCTATAGGCAGTACACAACCAGCTTTAACAATCAGTGGCTTAAGAGAACTAAAACTAACTCTTCCTCCACTTCCAGAACAACAAGCCATTGCAGAAGTCCTTTCAAGTTTAGATGACAAAATTGACCTACTCCACCGCCAAAACCAAACCTTGGAGCAAATGGCAGAAACCCTTTTTAGGCAGTGGTTTATTGAGGAAGCGAAAGAGGAGTGGAAACTATTCAAGATAAAAGATATAGCAATACATAAAAAAGATAGTGTAAACCCGTCAAAAAATCCATTTGGAGAGTATAAACATTTCAGTTTACCAGCATTTGATTCGGGGAAGAAACCACAAGTTGAATTGGGTAATACCATACATAGTAATAAATATCGTGTTCATAAAAATTCGATTTTAGTTTCAAAATTAAATCCTCGAATCCCTCGGATATGGTTGAATCTAAAGCACGTTGATGAAATGTGTATTTGCTCAACAGAGTTTCAAGTTATTCATCCTAATAGGATTGATTACCTCGGTTTTTTATTTTGTCTTTTAAAATCCGATGATGCAGTTGCGGAACTTGAGATGTCAGCATCTGGAACAAGCGGTAGTCATCAAAGAGTTCGTCCAGAGGATATTTTGAATTTAAAATTTTCAACTCCCTCATTAGAAAGAGTTCAAGAATTTTCTCAAATAATTGAACCATTACTTTCAAAAAACGATCAAAATTTAAGATCAATAATAAATTTAGAGAAACAACGTGACACGTTACTGCCCAAATTAATGAGCGGTGAGGTTAGGGTTAAAATAGATAAAGAATGAATAGTAGTGCATTCATAGGATTAGGTTATAACTTTCTTCAATTGACTATCAACTCAATTGAGGAATTGGAAAAACAAGGGAATAAAAACCTTCTGTTTTTTGATGGTAACTTATCTGAAGATGAATCTTGGTTAAAATATGACCTGCAAACTAATTGGAATGATAACAATATTGCCATTCCAGTGCTTTTCAATTTTTATCATGGTATTGAATTAGTATTGAAAGGGTTGATTTTAAAGTGCGGAGGTGAAATTCAAAAAGTACACAATCTTTCATTATTCCTGGAAAATCTAAAAAAATCTCCTAATCCGCCCAACCTCGAATTACTAAACCATTTTGAACAAATTTTAAGTTACGATTTAAATAGTTTTTTCAGTTCAAACAATAAAACAGCTGATGATTTTTTTGAACTATTAAAATACCCTCAGTTAAAAAAGGGTGAAGAAGTTGTTTTTAAGGACATAAGAGGATTAGGAACGACAGGTATTCAAACTTTTGTGGAAATAAAAAAACTGTCTAAAGGAGTTAAAGAAAATATTAAATACTGGCTTAAAACCAGTTTGAAAAACGAAATACAACATTAATTATAGTATATGGAAGAACCATTTAAACCCCTAAGCTTATCAATTCGAGAATTATTCGGTAATGCGGACGCACTCTATAAAATCCCTCAATATCAACGTCCATATAAATGGGAAGATGAACAAGTAGATAAACTTTGGGATGATATACACGAAGCCTACGAAAATAACGAAGAGAACTACTTTCTGGGATCAGTTATTACAGCCAAACCAAGAGATAATGAAAAATCTGCCTATGTGGATGTTGTGGACGGACAACAACGTCTTACTACTTTGATGATATTATTTTGTGTTATTAGAGACCTTTTCCCGACAATTAATGAAACAACCATTGAAGATGATCCATTTGCAGTGGATGTGGATACAATAAAATCTTCAATTGCTCTTTTTGGGAAGTCCAATCGCCTTAAATTATTTACTCACCGACAACATCAAAGTGATTTTGAATCCCATATACTAAACGGAGATACGTCACAACTTAAAAAGCCATACAAATACCAAATACGTACCGATGAAGAACCAAAATTCAAATTCATCAATACAGCATTTCTTTTCAAACAGAAGTTAAACGAATTAGGAAAGGACAAGGCTGAAGAATTTATTAATTTCCTATTTAATAAGGTTAAGATCATTCGTATTGACTGCAAGAATAGGGAATTTGCAATAAAGTTATTCCAAGTATTAAATGACAGAGGAATGGACCTAACTGCAGCAGATCTAATAAAGAGTTACCTACTCGAAAAACTTTATACGAAATATAAAGATGATGTTGACACGTCACGAATGAAAGAAGAACAGTTCATTTCTGACTGGCGTGAAATGGAACAAAGTATAAAAGGTTGTGACATTAACTTGAATGACTTATTTATTATCTACGAATACTATTCACTTGGTCAAAATCCGAAAAAATCGCTCTACGATGAATTACAAGACATCTTTGCGAATAGCGATCCTAACGAAGTAATAAGTGACATCAAAGCTTTTGCCAATTCATACCTGAAGGAAATTTATAATAAAGAGGACAAAGTATTATTCTCGTTTTGGTACATCCGTTGGAATATGTACTGGAAAAGTATTTTGCTTACTGCTCTTCACGCAGAATACAAAGAATATCAGGAGTTAATGGTTCAGTTACGACGTTTCTATTACTTGTACTGGATTGCAGGAAAAACATTGTCACAAATCAAACAAACCTCATTCAACCTAATAAAATGGGTAAAAGAAAATCGACCGATTAGTGAAATTACAGATGAGTTAAACAAAAAAATAGAGTCAGACAGTATTGTAGCTTTAGCAACAAGAAATTTAACATCAGAACACATTGCTTCAGAACTTTGGATCAAGCCATTATTGTTATTAATGGAATACAATGTTACTGATTCAAGCAAGCTTTCATTTATTGAATTAAATAGTGAAGTTCATTTAGAGCATATTTTACCAAGACAATATGCCAAATTTCAAGAATGGAATCATTTTACCAAGGAGATAGCATCAAAATGGTTGAATAGTGCAGGAAATCTAACTTTATTGGGTGGTGCAAAAAATATTGAGGCAAGCAACAATCCTTTTTCAGTTAAAATGGAGGTATACAAAGGAAAAGGGAAATATGACACTAAAAATGATAAAGTTACTGCCTTCCTAATCACTCAATCTATTGTGTCTAATTATGAAACTGGTAAATATGAGAAACAATGGAATCTTAAATCAATTTACGACCGTTGGGAGTGGTTTTTTAATGAAACGGAAGAATTATTAGATATTGATTTATCATCAGTAAAGAGTAGTCATCAACCAGAATTAATATGACAAGGATGTTTGAAGACGACATAGAACAATTAGCTATCGAGGAATTACAAGCCTTAGGTTACCATTATATCTATGGTCCAGATATAGCACCTGATGGGGAATTTCCAGAACGTGAATCCTATAAGGATATTTTGTTGAAAAATCGTCTCAAAGATGCCATTAGCAAACTGAATCCATCAATTCCTTTAGATTCACAATTAGATGCTTTAAACCAAATACAACGAATAAACTCACCCGATATGCTCACGAACAATGAGCAGTTCCACACGCTTCTTACAGATGGAATCAATGTGGTTTATCAAAAAAATGGAGAACAACGTGGTGATAAAGTTTGGTTGGTCGATTTCAATGAGCCTGCAAACAATGAATTTTTAGTAGTCAATCAGTTCACCATCATTGAAGAAAACACGAACAAAAGACCTGATATTATCCTTTTTGTCAATGGTATACCATTAGTGGTAATTGAATTGAAAAATGCTGTGGATGAAAACGCAACGGTGAAGTCGGCATATAAACAATTAGAAACTTACAAAGCAACCATTCCAAGTTTATTCACCTACAACAGTATTTTAGTTATATCTGATGGTTTAGAAGCAAAATCAGGTTCATTGTCTGCTGGTTTTTCAAGGTTTTTAAGTTGGAAAACGTCAGATGGTGTAAACTTGGCTTCTCGTTTAGATACAGAATTAGAAGTATTACTGAAAGGGCAATTAAATCCACATACACTTTTAGACCTAATACGATTCTTCATTGTATTTGAAAAGAACAAAAAAGAAGATTTGAAAACAGGTCTAGTGACTATTGAAACCGTGAAAAAAGTAGCTGCTTACCATCAATACTATGCAGTAAACAAAGCGGTTGAAAGCAGTGTTAAAGCCTCTCAGGAAAACGGTGACCGTAAAGGAGGTGTTGTATGGCATACCCAAGGATCCGGAAAATCATTATCAATGGTTTTTTACACTGGGAAAATAGTTCAGCGTTTGAACAATCCAACCATTTTGGTAATAACGGATAGAAACGATTTAGATGACCAGTTATTTGACACATTTGCAGCTTCCAAACAATTACTCCGTCAAGTTCCTGTTCAGGCAAATGATCGACAACATTTAAAAGACTTGTTGAAGGTGGCATCTGGAGGAGTTGTGTTTGCAACAGTACAAAAATTCCAACCTGAAGAGGGTAATATTTATGAAACGTTGACTGAACGCAAAAACGTAATTGTGATAGCTGATGAGGCTCACCGAACCCAATATGGTTTCAAAGCGAAAACGGTTGATGACAAAGATGAAAATGGAAATGTAATTGGGAAGAAAATCGTTTATGGTTTTGCCAAATACATGCGTGATGCTTTACCAAACGCTACTTATCTTGGGTTTACCGGTACACCAATTGAAAATACCGATGTCAACACTCCAGCTGTATTCGGAAACTACGTCGATATCTATGACATAGCGCAGGCTGTTGACGATGGAGCTACTGTTCGCATCTATTATGAAAGTCGTCTTGCAAAAGTTAATCTGAGTGAAGAAGGAAAGAAATTAGTAGAAGATTTAGATGACGAATTGAATCAGGAAGAACTAACGGATACTCAAAAGGCTAAAGCAAAGTGGACGCAATTAGAGGCACTTATTGGAAGTGAAAATCGTATAAAAAACATTGCGCAAGATATCGTTTCCCATTTCGAAGAGAGACAAGCCGTGTTTGAAGGAAAAGGAATGATTGTGAGTATGTCACGCAGAATTGCGGCAGAACTTTATCAGGAAATAGTAAAAATCCGTCCAAATTGGCACAATGATGACTTAGGAAAGGGAGCAATTAAAGTCATAATGACGGCATCTTCCTCTGATGGTCCAACATTAGCCAAACATCACACAACCAAAGAACAACGCAGAACACTTGCAGACCGAATGAAAGACCCAAGTGACGAGCTTAAACTGGTTATCGTTCGTGACATGTGGTTAACCGGTTTTGATGCCCCAAGTATGCACACCCTTTACATTGACAAACCGATGAAAGGACACAACTTAATGCAGGCTATTGCCAGAGTAAACAGAGTTTACAAAGATAAACCTGGTGGATTAGTAGTTGACTATTTGGGGATTGCATCAGATCTTAAAAAAGCATTAGCATTTTACTCAGATAGTGGTGGTAAAGGTGATCCAACTATCGCACAAGAACAAGCCGTAAGTTTAATGTTGGAAAAATTAGAGGTTGTATCTCAAATGTTTTTAGAGAAGCCAACAGAACAACACCAGGAAAGTTATATGCAATTAGCCGCTGAACCTAGTGTGCCTTACATCACAAAATCCGATGGTTTTAAGTATGAGGAATATTTTAGTGCTGATACACGAACCAAACTAAAAATTATATTAGCTGCAGAGGAGCACATTCTTAGTATTGAAGACGGAAAAAAACGATTCGTAAATGAGGTAACTGCTCTTTCAAAAGCTTTCGCTATTGCAGTGCCGAATGACCAGGCAATGGATGCAAAAGATGAAATTTCTTTCTTTCAAGCGGTAAAAGCAAGACTTGCAAAGTTTGATACAACAGGGTCTGGTAAATCAGATGATGAAATTGAAACTGCAATCCGTCAGGTAATAGACCAAGCTTTGGTTTCAGAACAAGTAATTGATGTATTTGATGCAGCAGGAATCAAACGACCTGATATTTCTATTTTATCAGAAGAGTTTTTGATGGAAATCAAGGACATGAAACATCAGAATCTGGCATTGGAAACATTGAAGAAACTTCTCAATGATGAGATTAAAGTTCGAAGTAAAATGAATTTGGTTCAAGGAAAAACCTTAATGGAAATGCTTGAAAATTCAATCAAGAAATACCAGAATAAAATTCTAACTGCCGCTGAAGTAATACAAGAACTTATAAACCTTGCCAATGAGATCAAGCAAGCAGATAAGCGGGGTGAATCGTTAGGTTTGGCAGATTACGAGATGGCATTTTACGATGCGATTGCAAACAACCCAAGTGCACGTGAAATTCTTGGTGATGAAACATTACGTCAATTAGCAATTTATCTCGTTGAAACTGTAAAAAGCAATGCAACCATCGATTGGACAATTAAAGAAAGTGTCAAAGCGAAATTGAAGGTAATGGTGAAACGCGCCTTACGAAAATTCGGCTATCCACCAGACCAACAAAAGTTAGCAACAGAAACCGTATTGCGCCAAGCAGAAATGTTGGCAGATTTGTGGAGTTGAGTGTATCTATTTGAAATTCGATTAATACATTTCAACTTCGTTAAATATGATTGAATAACAATATAACTAATTAAGCTTATGAAGATAGACAAGAACAAAAGCACAAGTGAGTTTAAACAAGATTTAATTGAAAAATACGATGTTAAATCAGTGAATGCATCTGGTCATTTAGCTACAGCCTTGACAACTTTTCAATACATCTCTCTTTTTATTCCAGATGGCCTCAGTCCTGAACAAGAGGAAGACATTATTTATTCTTATTTAAATGGTATTGGTAATCATCAAAAAGTCAAAGAAAATTTGAACCAAATCCAAGAAGAATTTGTGATGAATTGCCAGATTGCTATTATTAATAATTCACCTAACCTATTTAAAGCATCATCTATTTCGACAAAAGTTGGAATAAATATGTCCATTTTGGCTTTAGGAACACTTGGCAGCTCAATGGGTGATCATAAGATTAATGAGCATTATACAGTTAATCATTTACAAGAAGATTTATTTTTTCTTTATTTTAAAATGTACTTCGACTATTTGAAATACGATCGCACCAAAGTACACCTTAATCCAAATAATAATTACAAAACTGAGGGTACAACTACACAAAAATCAAATAGTCAAAGTGGGGGTTGTTTGGGAATCTTTATTGTTATTATAATTTCTGCTGCAACTGCTTTAACAATTGTTTAAAAATGAATAAATTACTAGATTTGAAATCAAATTACCCTAAACTAACCATGAATAAACTAATCTTAACCATTGTTTTTGTTTTTGCCATTTTTATTAGTT
>CANHJY010000075.1 GCA_947461185.1 Flavobacteriales bacterium | reverse complement strand
GAAGGAGTAATTCCTGGTTCAATCTCATTGGCTTCTTCTGTTGAAGTACTTTTTGTTAACTCTTTCGGTTTGCCTTTTTTCTCAGGTACCATATTCTTTTTTGTGGCGCTTACCTTTGGATGTATATGGACTATTCGATATGCTCGTAAAAACGGTAAGAAAATTCTTTATAACGCAACAATGGGCTTTATCCTTTTAATGATAGGTTATGGTTCGTTTGCAGTCATTGTTATTCGATCAAATGCCAATACACCATTAGATGAAAATGATCCTGAAAATTTGGTAACGCTTCATGCTTACTTAAAGCGTGAACAATATGGCTCCGCTCCAATTCTTTATGGTCCTGCATGGAATTCTAAAGAGGCTAAAGGTAATCAATGGAAAAGCCGTTCCCCATTCTATTTGCGCCGATTTGTGGTTACCAAAGGAGGAAAGGATTTAAAAGCTTTTAAAAGCGAAGATGCGGCCAAAAATTATGCAAGCGAGAATGGAGGGTCTGTTAGTGAAAAATATTATGAGTCAAATGCCTCAGTTCGCGAAAATTCAGAACCAACCTTTGAACAAAACATGTTTTTCCCAAGGATGTATTGGAGTTCTGATATGCAGCAGCGTGGAGATGGCTCAATTGATTGGGGGCCAAAAGTAGAAAAATACAAGGATTGGTCAGGTTATGATCCAAATGACGGTCAAAAAACAGCCAAAGGAAAGGACGGGTTGAGGTTACCAACATTTGGTGAAAACATGACTTATTTTTTCAGTTATCAGGTAAATTGGATGTATTGGAGATATTTCATGTGGAATTTCGCAGGGAGACAAAATGATATTCAAGGACATGGAGGAGAGATGAGAGGTAATTGGTTGTCAGGATTTAATCTTGTTGATGAGGCAAGGCTCGGAAGTCAGGAAAATGCGCCGTATTATACTCAAGAAAATCCTTCTAACAATAAATTTTTCTTCATTCCTTTGATTTTTGGAATCATCGGTTTACTTTTTCACTTTTACAGGTCTCCTAAAGATGCATTTGTTGTTCTTCTGGCATTTCTTTTCACGGGATTGGCAATCGTTGTTTATTTAAATCAAAAGCCATTCGAGCCGAGAGAAAGAGATTACGCCTACGCTGGATCGTTTTATTTCTTTGCTATGTGGATTGGCATAGGCGTTTATGCGCTTTATGATGCCTATCTGAAATTTTCTCAAAAAGATATCAAAAACCTGTTTGTGGCCTTGGGCTCTGGAGCATTGATTTTCTTAATTCTCGATTTCAAAAGTGTGATGTCATTCCCGAATACCTTTGCATGGTTATTTATTGCCGCTATAATTTTAGTTCTACTCGGAATAATGTTAGGTTTAAAACGGGTAGTCAATAATAACGGGGCAGCGGCGCTTGTTGCTGTATTTTTAGGACTTTTTGCACCCGTAATTATGGGAATGCAAGGATTTGATGATCACGATAGAAGTTTAAAAACCTCAGCTGATGATTTGGCTATTAATTATTTAAATTCTTGTGCAAAAAATAGTATACTATTTACCAATGGTGACAACGATACCTTCCCATTATGGTATATGCAAGAGGTAGAAGGAAAGCGCACAGACGTTCGTGTGTGTAACTTATCATTGATGCAGACGGATTGGTATACTGATCAAATGAAAATGCGCATTAATAGTACAGCAGGCGATCCAAATTCTGGTTCTGCACCCTTGCCAATTAAGTTTACAGAAGATCAAATTTTGATGTATGCTGGTGCTTCCGATGTGGCTTACTTTATGGATATTATTGATCTTATTTCCAATCCAAATGTTAGTGTTGATGATGCCTATCTGAAAAAGGTTATCGATTTGAGAATTGCATCAAACAAAAATGAAGTCGATACTGCCTTGAGTATTTTTAATCAAAATGCTATGATGATGGCAGATGGTATTCGCTTATTAAAACCTGAAAATGCATCTAAATTACAGTTGCTAAAAGAGTATCTTACAACAAATAAAGGAACTTCAAAAAGTGATGTTATTTTGAATAAATATCGATCAGCTATTGAAATATTGCAAGGTTCTGGTGAGCAAATGGGATTGTATCAAATAGACCCTAAACTAGCTGATAATCTACAAAAAATGATCATCGATTTTGAAAAGCCTTGGAGTGCAGTAGACATTGATGATGCGATGGCTTTTGTTCGAGATGATAAAAATCTATTGACAGTTCCAGGTCAGAAAAGATCGCAGTCAATGCGTATTTTCCCAACATCTAATTTTAATGTTCCTGTTAATGCGAAAAATGCTGTTAAATCAGGGGTCATTCGTGCTGATCAACAGTCCAAATGTTTGGACAAAATAACACTTGATTTTCAAGATGTTCAGCGTTTATCTCGAGAGGAACTGATGATGATGGATGTCTTGGCCAACAACAATTGGGAGAGAGGAATTTATTTTTCAAGCCCCGGAGGTTCTCAATTGGCAAGATCACTATACAAAAGAGGTTACGTTAAGCAGCACGGTATGGTCTTCCTATTGAGCCCTTTAAATGATTTAAATAATCGTTTTACCGATGAAATGTATGATTTAATCATGGGACTTCAAAAGAAAGGTGCAGATGGCAAAGATATTCCAACCTATACTTATGGTGCGATGTCTAATCCAGATGTATTAACAGATTATTACACAAGAAGGCACACCAGCCAATACAGAATGCACTTCTTTATGTTAGCTGAGGATTTCTTAAAGAAGTCAGAAATGGAACCTACTAATGCCAAATTATACAAGGAGAAAGCACGTAAGCTGTTACTTAGATCATTAGAAGTAATGCCTGCGGAAATTGTTATTGATTATGGTGAGCCTTCTCAAGATGGACAGGAAGAATATACTTATGGTGGTCAAAAATTACGAGCTTATTCTGATGGTATTTTGCATAATTATGTTCGAGCTTTATATATGGCAGGGGATAAGTTGGCAGCAGAAAAGTTAGGAAAAACTTTAGCTGATCAGTTGGAGTCCATTATGAACTATCACGCAAATACCGATGTTCGAATTGCTGCTAAGGGTGATAATATTTCTGATTTTTATGCCGCAATGGATGCCTATTATAAAATGAATGAGATAGCTCTTGACGCAACTTACGGTCAACCAAAAGGTGCCCTTGCAACACGAACATCTAAATTTATTTCTGGTTTATTACAGAAAACCATCCCGCAAATGATTGGGGATTTAAAAGAGCAGTCTAAGTTTGATGATAACAAGAAATCGAATGGCGCTATGGGTAGATATGAATCAATGATGTTCGAAATACAGATATATACTGATGCTATGGCTGTATATTATGGATATAAAGAGGATAAACAACCAGCACAAAAGCCAACTACACCAATGTCTTTACCATTAGGAGCAGGCATCGGTCAATAGCATGGTTAGAATATTTAAAATTCCAGGTTTTATAAGTTATTTATTTCCTTATAGAATCTGGAATTTATCTTTAAAGAAAAATAGTGTTTATCTCACTTTTGATGATGGCCCGCAACCGAATGTTACCAATTGGGTTTTAGATTTTTTGAAATCGGAGAATATTAGTGCTACATTTTTTTGCATTGGCGAAAATGTAAAACAGCATCCTGAAATCTTTAAAAGAATTATTGATGAAGGGCATTCTGTTGGCAATCATTCTATGCATCATGAAATTTTTTCTCGAGATAAAACACAGGAATATATCAATTCCATTAAAAGTGCGGCTGAGCTGATTCCTTCAGAATTATTCAGACCTCCTTATGGTAAATTAAGTCGTAAAATGGCCAAGCGCATAAGTAAAGATTATCGTATTATTATGTGGACTTGGATGGCATTCGATTTTGATAAAAGTGTAAGTGTTGAAAGTATTATCAAGCAATCAAGGAAAATTAAATCTGGAGATATTTTGGTGTTTCACGATAATTTAAAATCTGAAGATCGACTGAAAAATTTACTTCCCCCTATAGTGGCTCAACTTAAAAAATCAGGGTTTCAATTTGACGCGATACCGATGAATCGTTAATTTTTTCTTTTGAAAAGCGGAACGGTAGAGCAAGGTTCACCATACATTATACTTTTTGCAACCTTTTTCAGTCGTTGAACGAGTATCGTCATTGCATATTCTGGAGATTCAATATCAGAACAACCTTTTATTATTACCCTTGCGTCCTGGTATTGCTTGATATCTAAATTGTTGATGTTATCTGAAATTAGTTTTTTTAACAAGTCAATTTTGCTTCCAATTAAAGATTGATTAGCTATTCCTTCCAACTGAAGCCCTACAAGCACAAAGGCCCAAGTTGGAACAATAGCATCTGCACTGCAATGAATATAGACAGCCTTGTTGGTGTAGGAGTCCCAATTGTGCGTTTTTATCCATTCTCTGAAATCCTTTTCCTTCAAAACCAAGCCCTGCCAAAGTTGATCCTTTAAATCTATTTCTTCAATTTCTTGATGTGGTTTAAATGTTTCCAAATCTAATTGGACTAGCCCACTTTCTTCGACTTTATTGACAATCGTATCCATTATCTAAAATTACGAAATAGTAGAAAAATTTAAATTCGAAATTAGGATTTAATACTAAATTATGTGAATTAATCTGTTAAGGTCTATTTAATCGCTATTAACTGAAGCGAAAAGCAAAGCGATATTTAATAATAACATACTACGCAGCAGTTCCCACTATCTCCACTATTTTTAATAATGGTAAAATATTTTTATTTGGAACTCTTTCGAAGGTTACGTATCCGTGGGAGAAATCTCCGGACCATCGAGCAACACAAAACACGTCGTTTCTAAATGATGGTTTACTCAGATTCTTCACTTGTCATTCCGAATTTATTGCGAATGGCCATATTATATAGTCATCAATTATGTTCAGGTGAAGTGGTTATAAGATACAAATGATTCTTGAGGCAATTGTCAGCACATCTCGAATACATTCTTGTAAAAATCCTGAGTTTATTACTTTACAGAAAGTACACTCTTCTGAAACAAATCCAAAATTTCTCTATCGAGAATGATTGATGAATCCAGATATTGAAGTGCTTCTGGGTTTTGTTTTAAAGCTTCAAGCGCAAAATTCTTATCCTTTTTTAAGGATACATCTGCATATTGAAGAGCATTTATGTCGTTCTTTATTGCCAACATAACCACCTCTTTATCTTTTTTCAATTCGTCAGATGCATATTTCAACGCAGAACCATACTTACCTACGGCTAATAAAACAATTGCCTTATCATTTTGAAAAATATCATTCAGATTAAAAAGATTACTACCTTCTTTTTGAACCATCTCAATGGCCCATTGTCTATTTGAAGTTATTATTTCAACTTCATTATAAAATGCTTTATCAGAAATCAAGGATTCAGGAATGTAATGCATCATGGAAGGTACTACACTTAATGCCAATAATGCCAATTCTCTATCTTCTCGCATTGCTCCTTCTAAAAAGCGGTATGCCCAGCCATTATTTTTAATTGCCAACAATGCTATTTCTTTATCATTTTTAAATGAATTATTCAGATATTCTAATACACCCCCATCTTGATTAATAGCAGCAATAGCAAGGTCTCTATTGTTTTTCAAGGTTTCATCGACATCATAATGGAAAGCATAACCATAATTTTTTATTGCTGTTAAAACGACATCCATGTCCTTTTTCAATTCGTCAGATGCGTACCCCAATGCATTACCTTCCTTTCGTACTGCAGCCAAAACAACTTCTTTATCTTTTTTGAATTCATCGGAAGCATACTGCAAAGCATAACCATCTTGATTCACTGCCTCTAAAACCAATTCTTTGTCGTTTTTAAAAGTCTCTGAAACATATTCAAGTGAACTACCATTAACTCTCACCGCATTTTTAATAAATTCCCTATTATTTTTTAATTCGTCAGACACATAATTCAATGCAGCACTATTCTTACTTACAGCAGCTAATATGATTTCCATATTGTTTTTCATTTCATCAGAAGCATATTCTAATTGATAACCATTGTTACTAACTGCCTTTAAAACCACATCTTTATCGTTTTTCAATTTATCGGAAGCATACGTCAAATTAGAATTCCAACTGTTTGCTGCAGCTAAAACGATTTCCTTATCGTTTTTTAATTCATCAGAAGCATACTCCAAAGCATAACCATTTTCACGAACCGCTGCCAAAACTATTTCCTTATTATTCTTCATTTCATTCGATACATATTCTAAAGACCCACCTTCTGAATTAACAGCACCGATTATAATATCTTTATCTTCTTTAAAAAAAGCGTCCGCATATTCTAACGCGTCCCCATCATTCAGAACAGCAAATAATACAATTTTTTTATCCTTTTTTAATTCATCGGATGCATATTGCAAGGCTATACCTTCACTTCTTACCGCAGCAATTACGATTTCCATATTGTTTTTCATTTCACCAGAAGCATAGTCCAATGCACGTCCGGATTCACTAACCGCCGCTAAAACTATTTCCTTATCGTTTTTCAATTCATCAGAAGCATAATCCAAAGCATAACCATTTTCACGAACCGCTGCCAAAACTATTTCCTTATCGTTTTTCAATTCATCCGATGCAAATTGTAATGCATAACTGGCATTCTCAATAGCAATTGATACTAACTCTTTATCATTTTGCAAAAGAGTGTCGATGAATTCTAGTGCGTGGCCATCTTTTTTTAATACATCCCTAATGAATCCCTTATCCTTTTTAAACATTTCATCCGCATATTTCAATGCTTTAGGGTCTTCATTTACTGCTTCCAATACAACATCTTTATCTTTTTTCAAGTCCGAAGATACTTCTTCCAAATCTCTACCATCTCGTTTCATGCCTTCTATAACCACCTCTTTATCCGCTTTTAATGTTGAGTCGATATGGCTGAATAAGTTTACACTTAAGGGTAACAATTCCAAAACGAATTGTTTATCCTTTTTTAATTCATCGGAAGAAAATTGAAATGTTGCTCCTTCAACCATGACACTTGCCTTTACAATTTCTTTATTGTTTTTTAGACCATCAGTTGCATATTGTAATGCCCAAGCATATTCTTTTAAAGCAGCTAAAACGATTTCTTTATCGTTTTTCAATTCATCGGAAGCGTATTGCAATTCCCAGCCTGACTGTTTTACCGCAGCCATTACTACTTCTTTGTCGTTTTGAAGATTAGGATGACAGTATCCCAAAATGGAATTTCCAGCCTCAATAATTTCCAAAACAAAAACCTTGTCTTTTTTTAGAGCGTTGTTTAGATACTCAAATACATTGGTGTTTTGGTTAATTATTTTAATTAATTTCTTCTTGTCATTAATTAAATTCTTATTGGCAAATAGCATCGCTTTTGGATAACCGTTATCGATAGAAGCTACTATAACCTCTTCGTCACTTTGAATTTTTTTACCCAATTCCTCGATGTTTCTTCCGTCTTCCTTAACAGCATAAAGGCCAAATTCTTTGTTATTTAGCCATTGTTTATCTATTTCATATATTCGAACATCACCATTATAAAAGTCTTGCTTTGCTTGTTCAAGGTTGCTTTGGGAGAGGAGGATGTTCGATAAAAGAATATAAAAAAACAGAACGGATGTATTTCTTTTCATGTGAGCATGGGGTTAAGTAAAATAATAAGGAGCAAAATTGACCATTTTGATAAGAATAACTTATCTTTAAATGTTCTAATTATATTTATTTTTGTTCTAAATTAAAACCTATGTCTAAAAATATTGGAGAAAAAATAAGGCAAATAAGGGAATTAAAAGGGTTCTCACAAGAATACATTTCTAATAAACTTGGTATCTCACAAAGAGCCTACAGTAAAATTGAGAGAAATGAAATTAAAATAGATTGGAATAAGATTACCGATATTTCAGAAGTATTTGGGATAGATCCTATGGAATTGGTCTCATTTGATGATAACCTTGTTTTTAACAATTGCACACAGTCTGGAAAGTTCATAAACAGTCAGGCAACATTAAATCTACCCGAAAAATTAATTGAACAATATGAAGCTAGAATAAAGGAACTCGAGAAGGAAGTCTCCTTTTTGCGCAAAATGATAGAAAAGATGTCTTGATCCCTTGTCATCTTGCACTCTCAGTTAATCGAAACACCTCAAAACAAAAAATCCCAAGTTTTCACTCGGGATTTTTTCGTGGTACCTCCAGGAATCGAACCAGGGACACAAGGATTTTCAGTCCTTTGCTCTACCAACTGAGCTAAGGT
>CANHJY010000074.1 GCA_947461185.1 Flavobacteriales bacterium | reverse complement strand
CGGTTGTCACACAAATAGATTTCGGTTTATCATCATCAGTTCTTTCGTTCAACAAGGTATTCCAGCATTGATACTGATGTTCATATGGATCTTTTTTATTTTTCCATAAATCACCTACTAAATTTTTCGCATCTTCAGCGCTTACTGAAAATACAGGTTTATAAAGGTTCATACACTGCGCAACAGGGATTGCATCCTTCGGAGCAAAGAGTTCAGGTATAACCTCTTCCTTTAATTGTTTTACGTATGCCTGCTGACTTGTATTGTTAGTTTCGCCACACCACATAGCTGTAAGTGCTTTTGTTACGGCGTGACGGTTGTTCTTGTATAATTCTGCGAAATTCATGATATATTTAATTTTATTTTATTCTACAATGTTATTCCAAAATCTTTCCATTCAAAACGAAACTCTTCCTCAAAACGCTTCAAAGATGTAACATCTTGCTCGGTTAAACATCCATTTCGTAAATTTAGTAAAGGTTCATAAACCTTAGTCAAATAGTCTTTTTTATCTAGTATAACTGAAAGCGGCCAGAAAATAAAAAAATAGGTTTTGTGTTTCATTGCTGTCTCGAAACATTTTAGCATAGATACGGAATCAGCATTATATTCGAATATGTCTTGTTTAGCTGTTGGATACATACATGACAGTTGTTCGTTAGGTCTAACCATACTTTCAAATAAAAGACTCGTCTCAGCCATTTTATCCAAATCGAGTATATTCTGTTCAGGATTGGATTCTTCCTTGTAATCCCAATAATAAATATTACCTTTTTTGGGTTTATCGGAAATTTCTTTATCTCCAAACACGATGTTTAACCATTGTGGGGCAAATTTATCAATTTGATTTACAGGATAATATATTCCATTTGACCACGCATCAAGATGTTCGTCATTTATATTACCCATTTGAGTATATATAGACGAAATAAAAGCGCAATTATACTTCCTATATCCATTGAGACTGAAATCATTTATTGATGATCGATATTTTAGAATATAAGGCAAATTGAGTTTTTCACCTTCCTGAATGTATCTGATAACACTTCCATCAACTATCAATTCTTTTATTAAAGTAGGTCGAAATATATTAATTACTGCGTAAGCATTTTCTGAAACAAAGATTGAAAGTTGAACGGATGGACTTAATTGTTTTTTCTTATCTAAAACAATTTCATCTTGATAGCACATCTGTGTGTGTTCACCAGTGCGATTTTCTGCATAATAGATTCGTGAATTTGTAAAATCACGGATAATAGGTAAATCAATTGAATAAGAAGGCATGTAAAAAACCCTTGTTTTATATTCCTTTCCTTTTATATAGGCTCGTATGTTTAATAGGCCATAATTGGGTATGTTATCCTCTGTCCAATCTAAATAACGTGTTGAATCCAAAGACATAA
This sequence comes from Flavobacteriales bacterium, assembly GCA_947461185.1. Lineage (GTDB taxonomy): Bacteria > Bacteroidota > Bacteroidia > Flavobacteriales_D > Crocinitomicaceae > M0103. The sequence continues at coordinate 6,819 of CANHJY010000074.1, read as the reverse complement.
ATTGCAGAATTTCAGGATTTGTATCTGCATCAGGTTCCTCCGCTTCTCGCGATTCATAATGTATGGCACGTATGTCTTGTCGCCTAAATACAGGTGGCAATTGTGTAGTTTCCTCCATACCATCTTCATCAAGACAGGAACATTCAATGTATCCCCCTTCAAGATAATGAATGATACTATCATATTTTTTTATACGAAGATGATCATATCCCTGGCGGTTGTAAAGTCTTACTTGTTCGCCCAAATGATTCACTAGGGTAACTGAATCCTCAATGTAATACCAATTTAGTGGCACAGTATTAGAACTATTTTTACCACGAAAAGGCTTACGAATTATCTCATTTGTTTCAATTTCGGTTAAAGAACAAGCATCAGAAAATAAAACTGCAGTATCTTTTTGGCTTCGTTTTTTACTACTCCATTCGTCATTGAAATCATCTATCCTCCAGAGTTGCATGTATTCGCTAACTGACTCTTTCTGAATATTCTCATACAGTTTATTGGTAACAAAATCTTTAGCTACAATCTCAATAGTATCGAAATGAGTTGTTGGAATATCTTTCACTTTAGGTATACCCGCCCCCCATTTAATTAGACGTGACTCATTATCACCGGTACTCCAATAGTGGATAAATGGTGAACTAGTATGTATACAATTATCCCCATCTAGAAAGCGAATGAAAAAGGTAAGTTTGAGCCTTTCAGGATTTTGGATGTCCCATGTAATAAGGCGTCTTTTATGGAGCTCTTCATGAAGTCCGCCATATAGTTCAGGACGAAGATTTACCTGAAGCCATCTATCCATAGTCTCGTTTTCTGGTGCCTGTCGCACTACCCACTCAAAATCAAATTTGTTTGAAAGAACAGCTTTATCTGCCTCTTTTATCGCCTCTATGAATAAATTAACTTCGGACGCAGGATTTTCAAGATCTAAATAACTAAATGGTGATTCACCGCCTATTATTTCTAAGAGATAACTATACAAACTATGCTTTTGTAGAATACTCTCTCTGAATGAGATAGCACGGTTATCTTCTTTAAACTCATCGGCATCAAGGATGCCATTCTCCTGATGAAGTAAGCGACAAATTTGCTTGAGGAAACTTTTGTTTTTCTTTCCTCCAAGTTCATGCCTAATAGCAAGTCCGCCAAGTACATAAATGGAATACTGCCACAGACGGTCTCCGTTTTCAGTCGTATAAACAAAATTATTTATATCTACTCCAGAGTGTTCCCATAAGCGTTTTAATTCAGACGAATCGGGATTAATAGCTTTATGACCACTATTCTTCTCTCCTTGGAAATAGCATCGTTTGTACCACTCTGCGAGGTAGACCATAACAAACCATGAAGAGCCAGGTGATATAAGATGAGCGTAACTTCCGCTATTCTCAGAAATGCTTTTTGATATGGCTGATTCAAGTTCTTCAAAATCGGTTAAAGAAAGCTTGAGTTTCCAAACAAAAGGCTCATTCAGATCAGCACCCGATATTCTTTCAATCAGATCTTGATTTAACCATTTTATTAACTCCGAATTTTGCATTTCTTTCAACCTTTATTATTCAGTTCATTAAATTTTTTTTGAAGATCTATAAGCGACATAGGAATCATCACGCGCTTACCATCTCGCTCTTCGTAGTGCCCGCCTCGATGAATCATTGCATGACAGTTGGCGCACAAACAAACCAAACCACGTTCAGGATCAAGAGCATCAAATTTATAGTCTTCTCCCATATTACTCACAGGATACAAGTGATGTACTTCTATATAATCCTTGCCGATTTCACCATATACCAACTCGAATTTTATGCGGCAAACCTGACATTGATAGTTATCTCGATCTAGTGCTTTTTTCCTGTCCTTTGGATCCCGTTCGTAACGGGTAATATTTACCTGACGACTTTTTCCTTCTGTACTAATTTCTTCAGATTCCGGCAGAAGGGGGTCAGATTCCTTTTTTGGTTCCTCAATGGATGTGACAGTTTTTTTCGATTTATTCTCATTTGGAGCAAGAATTGGTCGGTCTTTTCCCCTAAATTGCTTGCTACCTAGGAAATTTTTGTAGTGATAAATACATAAACTATATAAATCGTCTATATCTGAGATTAGACGTATTTCTGCATTTGTTTGCATTTCATCTTCAAGTTTCCTATAGAAATTTAGGTCAGTACAAGCATAAAGACCAAGATATTGAGAATCAAAATAAACACGTATGAAATCCGTAAGCTGGTTCTCAGCAAAGTGGATAATCTGCTCACGACGCTCTTCTGGCATTTGCCGGTCAACTTTTAAAAGATATTCGGTGAATTTTTCTCGCAACATTTATTCCATTGGTTTTATCATACTTTCAATAAAAAGAATTTCTTCAATATTGAAGTCATATTTAACAAACAACTGTTTATTGATTTCAGAAATAGATTTATTCCATTCAATATCTGAAGCTGATGAGAAATCTTGAAGAGGGATGAAACGAAATACATCTTGGGATACCTGCATAGTTCCACGACCAAAAAATAATAGAATTTTGAAGAAATTAGTTTTAGTGTATTTGTGACATCTCTCCAATGATTCTTTATCACTAAATGGTCCTATAACTAAAAATGTCTCTGTACAAACAACATTTGGCCCAGCCACTATTAATTCTGGTGGATTTACAGCATTAGCAGAAAAAGCTTTAGATATAAAAAGTTTATATTCTGAAATCCACTCTCTCTTCTTTTTAATTGTAGATTCATTTATAAAACCACACACTCTTTTTGCGCCTCCTTTTATTCCTTTTACACCCCAAACAAGTACGGAGTCTTTAAACTCTTGACTTTTTAAATTATATTCAGGATAAGCTTCTTTATTATTGAACAAATCAGTGTTAATTCCAAACGGTTTACGTGCAGAAACTATTTCAATAAATGTGTTATCTGATTTTGTCTTTTTAATTATTGATTGCCTTCTGTAATCACGTATTACAATATCTGAATTACCATCAGTTAAAGTTCTTATAATATTAAAACTAGATGAATTACTTGGTTTATAGAAGTAATTTAATTCCCCAGTATGCCCTTTATCCCAAAGAAAATAGCAAATACCTCCATCAATATGTTGATTAGTAAAACATTCAGCCGATTCTTCAAAGTCAAACATTCTACTTAACTGATTATCCTCCATCATTTCTTTTCTGAATGATTTTAGAATTGCTTTACCTCCTACCATCCATTTTGAAGGCATAATAAGTGTAAAATAATTAGGATCAATTTGTTTTGCTATCCTAACAAAATTTTGATATATTGGATTTGCAGCATCATCTGACGCACCGCTACCATCATTCATTTGGTATGGCGGGTTACCAACAATTGCATTGAATTTCATTTGTTTATCATTGTTATTATCACTTTTCCAATACCCTTCATTCTTGATCTTTGCTATCAATTCTTCTTTATTGGTCGTGATTTGTTCATTTAAATTCTCAATTTTAATATTTGGTTGAACTTCCAGGTTTCTAAAACCGACTAAGGTTCTTTTAGTAATTGCTTTTGCCATAGGTGTTTTACAAATCACAAATATGTTATAACGGATAATGTCATCCCAAATAACTTGCTCTTGTTCAATGGAGAGACTTTGTGAATTATTGATTAAATCTGCCTCTACAAAATGAGCACTACGGAATCGAAATAGCGAATAAGCAATATAAAGTGGATAGAGTCCGGTCTTAGAATTGATCTCCAAGACCTTAGAATTTAGAGTGAGGTTCTTAGGATTGTCATCCCAAAAAATGTCCGTTGTAACTTGACCTTTGTGGACAAGCCGTGGCTCATTAGTATCAACGACTACAGCTTCTCCTGTTGTTTCTTCAATTATTTCCTTTTGATTCGGACCATCAAATTTTTCATTGAAAAAGCAGAACCCACCTATACAATCACTCATATGCATATTAACTACACGCCATGGAGTTAATACTGTCTCTTTATCTGGATTGTGGAAGTAAGAGAAAATTTCAGCAATGCGTTGTATTCTTAAATCAGTTGGCATACTATCGGCTTCTCTTACAAGTGCTCGTATACGTTTACCAGATTCAAGAAATACGGTTGGATTATAGGCTATTTTAAAGCTGTTAAAATCATCTTTGCTTACACCTTTTGGCATAAATTCAGCCCAAGACGCATCATCCACAATGCTGGTAAAGTTGTCGATGGTGATGCCTGCATTTTCTGCTGTTTCATCGATAAGTTCAGCTCCATAGATAAGAAGTGGAATTCGAAGTGATATACCTCTTAGAATAGTGATGCGGTTGTCACGCTCTTCTCGTTCTTTTTTCCTACGCTCCCTTTCTTCCTGTTTTTGAAGATCTTCTTCATCCTTATTTTTTGACTCTGCTCCATCTTCTGATCCATTGTTCGATTTGGCAGCATTTTTAGGGTTATCAGTCAATTCAATAGTGCCTGCTTTCTCCGGCTTTTTGAGATTTGTGGTCTTACTGATGATTTCTTGTAATCGATTGAGGGCTTCTGGATCGAGGTTGAGGAGTTCCTGTTCATTGTAGAGACTGTTGTCATTGAATCCATTACGCACAACGCGATCAACATAAACACGGTCAAGCTGGGCAAAAAGACTGTCTACATCATAATCTTTCATTATGCCTCCTTCCATAGCAACAACCGGACAGAAGTTGAGGAATTCCTTCATCTTTTCGCGATCATCTTTCGTTGATGGGCGCTTGCCTTTTTTCTGTTTTTTGTTATTTTCTTCATCATCTTCAGTATCCACCGAAAATTTAGCTGTTTCTGCCATCATCTGAAGTGTGCGATTCGGGGCAAAATCGAAAACAAAACATTCTTTCTTCATCCATTTTTTTCCACTAGAATTATATTCCCAGGGCGATTGAACACGGAAAATGGTCTGCAAATACGTACTAGCTGACGTATTATCTGATCCTTTGAGGTATAGGACTGCGGTCCATGGAGAAACAGTTACACCGGTAGTAAGACGACCACAAGAAATAGTGATTGTGAAACGATTGTCTGGTCTATCTCCAATTTCATTAAGTACTTTGTCCAGTGCATTTGATTGGATCTCGTCATCTTCACTGTTCCCTGCAACATTGATTACCTTGAAAAGTTTGAATATTTTGTGCTGTCTTAAAAGTTCTGTAAGAGCCTTAGCTTCGCTTACACCAGGTACCACCCAGAGTGTATGTCTAAAGTTTTTCCTATATTCATCCGTAGAAAATGGATAGCCGGTATCGTCACTTTTTTGACAGAGCAAATCAAGAAAGTTTTTTACATCATCTTCATGTACAAAGCTTCCAGCCTTTCCTTGTGGTATTTTACCTTTGTGCCGTTTTTCACTCCATGTGCGGAAAAATTCGGAAAACTTAAATGCTTGTTCTTGATCACAGTAATTTTTAAGCAGATTGGCTAAATCATAGGTATAAATGTTCATACGTGGCAAACCACCATATGGATTGCGCTTATCAGGATTATTCTTCTTCCAGATATCTGTTTCACAATGCGCCTTTGCACGCTGCTCCTTAATGTAATCCCAAGTATAGATTTCATCAGAGGCAAAATTCTGATAAAGATTGAAAGGGGTACCTGAGAGGTGGAGCACTTTTGTCTTAGGCTTGGAGAGTTTTTCGATTACTCGTTTACCAAGATAGGTTTGGGTACCCTCGTGGGCTTCATCAATTACCACAAGATCCCATACTTTATTTAAAATTGCTGCCTTTAGCTTGTCGTTCTCATTGGCAATCTTATCCTTATTTTTAGAGTTTGTATTAACTTCCTGTGAAAGACAAAGGTACTGCATAGAGACAAAGAAAACCAAATGGTTACCTTCTTTATTAGAGAATTTCTCCAGTTCATAATAGTCACCTTCGTTCTCTATTTTGTCATTTTCCTTGTCAATAAAACGAGTCCCAAATTTGTAATGTTGGTCACTACCGAAAGTCTTATCAAAATCTTCTTTCCAGCCTTTGTTCACAACTGGTCTATGGGTAACAATAAGGCAAGTTTTGACACCCATTTTTTTTGCAAGTTGCATTGCGCATATTGTTTTCCCGAAACGCATCTTGGCGTTCCAAAGGAAATTGCGATGAGATTCATTTTTAAAGTGTTGCGCTGCGCGCTTTATAGCCTCTTGCTGCTCATCTCTTAGTACAATAGCACCATCAGTTTCTTCTTTACTTAAAATTTCTTCAAATGATGAAAATATTGCCATAATGAATTATTTTTTGTTAAATTATTTATTTTCAAAATCACCTATAATGGTATAAAATGGAACAATAGCTCCAGTAGAAATTTCTTCTTCTCGCAACTTCTTGAGGTCACCTTTTCGAGGTTTTTTTCTGTCTTCTCTCTCTGTAGCATGCCAATCTCGAATAAGGCAATAAACACCATTGTGTTGATTGATTTTACCTGTACGGCAACCTTCACATGGTCTCAATTCAAAAACTGGTTCAGGAATCTCAAGTTGAAAAAGACTTAATTCGTTGTTGATTTTATATTGAATCTTATCGATTTCGTTCTGATTGATACAAGTAATCTTTTCTCCACAAGAATTGGGAACAGTCATTTTCAAACCATCCATCTGCCAAAAATTCCAAGAAATAATTCGGGCTATAGATTTTAGCGTTTTCCCGTCTGGTTTATTCGAACCGAATTTTTGCTCATAGTAGTCTAGGTAAGAACAGAAAATAGATTCTCTAGCAATAAAGAGGTTGTCACCCTGCCATTCGTATCCATAGACAGATTGCATTGCTTTTTTCGCCCATTCTAACCATGTCCGCTTGTCTTTTGAGTCAATATTCTCATTAACAATGCGAAGTTT
>CANHJY010000073.1 GCA_947461185.1 Flavobacteriales bacterium | reverse complement strand
TGCTAAAGTTTGATTTCTCCAAAGCAACCTTAAAAAGTAGTGGAAAAGTGGTTTAGCATAACGTTCGTACAACTCAGTGAAAGCTGAATGATTACCCTTTGAAAGCGCATCCATCAACTCCTCATCTGACCAAGTTTGATATGTTTTCTGAACAATTCTCATCCCAAGAACACTATCTTTTTAACTTTTTAATTTGATTGTATTTATTGGACTGAACAGCTATTTGATTAATCATTTTATCAATTTCTTCAATTGCCAATTTATCTTGATTGGACTCAAAATAATCCTTTAAATAGAAAAGTACTGGTAAGTAGTTTAAGGAATAGCGTTTCGCTTTTTCGGAAATCGCGTTATTTATTAATTCTTTGGAAATCGTTTGATAAAAATTAAGATTATCTGCAATTAATTCATTTTCATTATTATCTAAAACAAAAGTTAAACCTTTAGTATAAATATTTTCTTGAAACAAATAAAAATATTCTTTTGGAAATGAGATAGATATGTGTATTTTTTTATTCTTATTGTTGACTACAATATTTTTAAGATATTCATTATCAACAATTTGATTTTCATAATTTAAAATTTCTAGGTTTTTAAAACGATTAACGAAATGGGAACTTTGAAAAAATTCAAAAGGTAGTAGTGTAACGTCATTTCTATAATTTTCAACTTTTTGAAGGTAAGCACAGGCATAGGAATCATCAAAACCATGGGTAAATAAATATCCATCTTGAGAAACAGACGTTAACAGATCTTGAGCGTAAATAAGTGCGGTGGAATCAATTCGATTGACATCAACTAGTTTTTGAAGATATAATGCGGATGAATCCGGAATATCCTTGATAAAATAGTAGGCAGCTAATTGAATTTGAACATCTGTATTTTGGGGCTTAATTGCCTCTGCCTTTTTCAAATAATCTACCTTATCAACATTATAATTCCCGGCGATATAATTGAAATAGTTGAATTCAAATGATTGGTTATTAAAATTTTCATATTGGTTCACTATATTTTCCATTTTAAGGGCTTGCTCATAAGTGGGAGATTTTCTGGAATTGCTAAATTTAATATCATTAAGCAACTCATCCATTTTAATTGACAAGTCTATAATATCCGCATTAGGACCTTGAGACCCTGTCATTTCTTTATCATTTGCGATGGTATTATCCAAGCGCACTTTTTCTTGTTTCTTTAAATCCTTGTTTTTGTTTTCTTGGATTATCTGTGGTTGCAATTCTATATCCTCCTGAATCGCGGGGATTTCAATCTCATTCAATTCAATAATAGAAGGACTATTATTAGAGGAATTTGAATTAGAATTAGAATTGATTTCGGTTCCATTAACTTGAGCATTTAACATTCGAACCGATAACAAAAACAGAACTAGAAATGGAAATTTCATATTTTTTTTTCGCGGTTTACATTTTGATTTCGATAAAGTTCAAAAAAATATCGAAAAAAGGTCTAGTTGACGTCAGAAGCAAATAAAAACTTGTTGGGAGAAACTAAATTGGTTTTTACTGCATACATTACTATTCCTGCAGTATTCTTAACTCCTAACTTACTCATAATATTTTTGCGGTGCGTATTAATCGTATGATTACTCAAAAACAACTGTTCTGCTATTTGAATATTGGTTAATCCTTCAGCGATAAGCGTAATGATTTCATTTTCTCTATCCGATAGAATTACAGGTTCACAAGAAAATGCCTCAAAATCGATATCGTTAACGTCAATAGCGGCTTTTCTGATGGTTTCTAAGATTTGTCCACAAAAGAATTTATTTCCTCTACCAGTTTCTTCTACCGCATTAATGATTTCGGTTAAATCGCAATCTTTTTTCACATAACTCATTACACCTGACCTAAGTGCATTAACCAACGTTTGCGCTGACTGATCAGGAGTTATAGCAATGAATTTAATTTTCTTTTTATTCGATAATACTTTTGGAATAACAGATATATCGAATCCAGGGGAAACATAGTCTATCAAAACAATTGACACTTCAAAAGAAGCAATTTGCTCAATTAACTCATCATTATCGCGGGCTTCACCAACAATTTTAAATGCACTTTTGGAAGACAAAATTGTTCTTAAGCCTAATCTTACTATATCGTTACTATCCGCAATAACAAGATGCATCTTATTTAGAATTGTTTTAAACAAAGATAAAAAGTGTATTACATTTTGAGCGCTAATTCCCCTAATTTTTATGAACAAAAAAAGGGGGAAATCCCCCTCAACAATTTATTAATTCATCTTTATCTCGTAAATAGCATCTCTCTAAATTTCGGTAAAGGCCACAACTCGTCATCAACAAGCAATTCTAATTTATCAGCATGGTAGCGAATTTCATCAAAATATACCTTAACCTTATCACAATAGGCAAATGCTTTCTTCTCTACATTTTCAATTTTATTTGCAGCTTTTCTCTCCATTAGCATTTTATCGGCTGCTGCTTTCATACTATTTAAATGAATGGCGATACGTTGAATTAATTCAATTTGCCCCTTAGCTGCCTCTTTTCCAGCCTTATCGCCTAAAACGTGAAACAAACCTTCAACATTTTTTATTAATTTATTTTGATATTCAATTACTGCAGGAATAATCATAGACTGCACAACATCCCCCATAATTCTTGCTTCAATTTGCACCTTAAGAATATAGCTATCAAATTCAATTTCTTGTCTAGCATCGAGTTCACGTGGTGTAAGAATATTTAATTCATCAAACAATTGTTTTACGTTCTTTTCACCCCATACTTTTAATGCTCGAGGTGTATCTTTTAAATTATTCAAACCTCTTTTTTCTGCTTCTTTGACCCACTCATCTCCGTAGCCATTGCCTTCAAATCTAATTTTTTTAGATTCTTTAATTAACTTTTGAAGTTCCTTAAGAATGGCTTCATCTTTTGATTCACCTTTTTCGATTCTAGCGTCAACTGATTTTTTAAACACCTTCAATTGTTTTGAAACTATAGTATTAATTACAATCATGGCAGATGCGCAGTTTGCACTAGATCCCACGGCTCTAAATTCAAATTTGTTTCCAGTGAACGCAAAAGGTGAAGTTCTATTACGATCTGTATTATCCAACATAATTTGAGGAATCTTTCCAATATTCAGTTTTAATTCCGTTTTATCCTCAGGAGTCATTTTACCTGCTTTGATATTCTTTTCCAAATCATCTAACAGATTAGACAACTGCGTCCCAATAAAAACAGATATAATAGCAGGTGGAGCTTCGTTAGCTCCTAGTCGGTGATCGTTCCCTGCTGATGCGATACAAGCTCTTAAAATATCAGCGTGATCATGAATCGCTTTAATTGTATTTACAAAAAATGTTAGAAACTGAAGATTTGATTTTGGATTTTTACCAGGTGCTAAAAGATTAACTCCTGTATTTGTTCCTAAAGACCAATTGTTATGTTTCCCTGAACCATTTACACCAGCGAACGGTTTTTCATGAAGGAGCAATCTGAAATCATGCTTTCTTGCAATTTTTTCCATCAAATCCATCAATAATAAATTATGGTCATTGGCCAAATTACACTCTTCAAAAATTGGTGCACATTCAAATTGGTTAGGCGCAACTTCATTATGTCGTGTAGTAACAGGTATTCCAAGAAGGATGGCCTCTTTCTCAAATTCCCTCATGAATGCTGTAATTCGATCAGGGATAGAACCAAAATAATGATCTTCTAATTGCTGACCTTTTGCGGCTGCATGACCGAAAAGTGCACGACCGGTCATCATTAAATCTGGCCTTGCGTTAAATAATGCTTGATCTATTAGGAAATATTCTTGCTCCCACCCTAAGGTTGCATTGACTTTAGTGACATTTTTATCAAAATATTGACATATCTCTGTGGCTGCTTGATCGATTACATTTAGCGCCTTCAAAAGTGGCATTTTGTAATCCAAGGACTCCCCAGTGTATGAAATAAATATTGTTGGAATACAAAGTGTCTTACCAATCACAAATGCGGGAGAGGATGGATCCCATGCCGTATAACCTCTAGCTTCAAATGTGTTTCTAATCCCCCCATTTGGAAAGGAAGATGCATCAGGTTCTTGCTGAACGAGTAAGTCTCCGTCAAATCGTTCTATTGCTTTTCCTGGTCCAATAGGTTTGAAAAATGCATCATGTTTTTCTGCAGTTGCTCCGGTAAGGGGTTGAAACCAATGTGTATAATGTGTAGCACCTTTAGTTATTGCCCAATCTTTCATTGCAGAGGCTACCTGATCTGCCATTTTTCTATCTAAACGGGTACCATTCTGAATGGATTCTACCATCGATTTAAATGCATCTGAGGGCAAGTATTCCCTCATTATTTCAATATGAAAAACATTTTTACCAAATAATTCGGAGATCTTTTCATTGAGATCCACATTTTTAGGAACGCGATTCAAAACATCCTGATACGCTTGAAGTCTTTTTGTAGCCATTTTCGTTTTTTTTCAAAATTACAATGATTTTATGGGGGTACTTGGAAATTTTTTAACTTTTTTTGAACATTACCCCCTATTTATTCTACCAATCTTAAAAAAATGATAAAATTTAGGGATTAATTAACAAAAAAAGAGGGGATTGCTCCCCTCTTCTTTAAACCGAACGATTGAATCCTCATTTAAAAAACCAATCATTCAGAAAACCTAAACGAATCTACTACTATAACCATTAAACATGATGTTAAATTAGCATTTAACTTCATGCTAGTTCAAAACTTTCAACCAGTTCATCCTTATTATCAGTGAGGTACTTCAGAGGCATAAAAAAAGGTACTTTCGTACCTTTTTTTTGCTTTTTAAATGAAAAAACTACTTCGTAGCTGCCCTATTTTCATTTTGCGAATTGAATTGACATATTTACTGAGTAAAAAATTACAAAACTCATTCAATATAAAGTCAATTCAAATCTAAAGCGATTCTACTATAACCATTAAACTTGAAGCAAGAATAATTCAAATTTATTGAGGATAAAAGTAGATTCAGTCAACTTGTAAATAATTTAAACCAAATTGCTAAAATGAGTTTTAAATAGCTGGAATAAAGATTAATTCTGAAAGATTTTTATCATCAAAATAACAATTAGCGACCTCCATTAAAGCGGACGCTGTCAAATCATCAATTCCTTTATATATTTCTGAGATGGAATCAATATGATCAAAAAAGAGTAAACTTTTACCTAAACCTTGCATCAAACCTGAATTATTATCCATACCCAATGCAATTTGACCTTTTAATTGTTCTTTTGCTCTATGTAACTGGACAATTCCAAACTTAGTTGTTCTAATATTTTTAAGTTCTCTATTAATTAAGGACAATGTCTTATCCATATATTTTGAATCTGTCCCGAAATAAATCGACCAATAGCCAGTGTCCATATATGGGTTGTAATTGGCTTCGACATTATATGAATAACCGTACTTTTCTCTAATTAAAAGCGTCAATCTTGAATTCAATGCCGGTCCACCTAACATATTTGTTAAGAGGGTCATTCCTTTGCGATGCTCATGAGTATAACTTGGAGCTTGTCCACCAACAATAGCATGAACCTGATAGTTGGATTCTTCGGATTTAATTTTAAACGGTTGAAAATTCATTGATGATGTATTTTCAGAAATTTTATTTCCTGATTTCACACAACCGAAATTTTGCTCCACAATCCGAAGCAGTTTTTTAAACTGAAAATCCCCAACACAGGAGATTACCATATTTTCTGCATTAAAAAACTTTTTCAAATAAGACTCTAAATTAGCCTTAGAAAAACCTCTAACGGATTCTTTACTCCCGAGAATATTGTTACCTAATGTATGTCCTCTGAATAATTCGTTTTCAAAATCATCAAAAATTTTTTCAGAAGGATTATCCAAGTAAGAATTAATTTCATCAATGACAATTTCCTTTTCCTTTTCTATCTCCTTTTGAGGAAAATTTGAATTGACAATTAAATCTGCTATCAGTTCAATAGCTCTTTCAAGATATTGTTTTGAAAAGGAAGCATAAACACACATTTCTTCTTTAGCCGTGTATGCATTCAACTCTCCACCAACAGCATCCAATCTTGATAAAATATGATATGCTTTTCTTTTGTTTGTCCCTTTAAAAATACAATGCTCCAAAAAATGGGCTAATCCAATTTCATGAGATTCCTCATATCGAGAACCTGCTAAAATAGTGACGCCAAAATGCGCGACAGGTGATGGCGTTTGAAGATGGACAACACGCAGTCCGTTGCTTAATAAGGCTATTGACGGTTTAATATCGATCATCAGGGATTTTTACGGTAAACCACCCATTTATTTTCTTCCAATTCCCATACAATTCTATCATGCAAACGAGATGGACGTCCTTTCCAGAATTCAATTTTATTAGGCAATAAATAGAATCCACCCCAATGAGGAGGACGAGGAATATTTGATTTAAACTTTTCACTGTAGTAATGAAGTCGGTCTTCCAATTCTGAACGATCTTTTAATACATCAGATTGCTGTGAAGCCCACGCTCCTAATTTACTTGAATCGGGTCTTGAATTAAAATAATCGTCACTTATTGCTGACTCCACTTTTTCGCAACGACCTTCGATTCTAATTTGTTTTTCTAAGCCAGGCCAAAAAAACAACAAAGATGCCTGCGGATTATCTTTTAATTCATTCCCTTTTTGACTATTATAATTCGTGTAAAAAACAAATTTACCGTCAATTAATTCTTTTAGATAAACTATTCTGCTACTTGGAGAACCATTCAAATTAACAGTTGATAATGAAAACGCATTGGGTTCAGGTTGTTTTTTATCAAAAGCTTCTTTGTACCAAATATTGAAAAGATGAAAAGGATTATCACCAATAATATCTATTGCTTCATCTGTATCGAATTCGCTGTGGTCGTTTCTTAAAATATTAAAAATGTCATCCAAATTTTCATTCTTCATCTGTGTACTCATCTTCTAGTTCACTTGAATCAACATCCTTGTCAACCAAATCCTCCTCATCATCAATATCAGATCCTGATGCTGAAAAAACTTGACCTCTTCCTGATGGCGTATGCACAACTTCTTTTTCAATAACTGGAACTGTTATTTTAGGCTCCGAATCATCATAATAAGGGAAGATATCAACAATAGCTGAAATTGCAATTGAAGGAATTTGATAGTCAACCATTAAACCTGACAAACTTTCTTTAATCCTTTCATATGCATCTTTAACAGAATGCGCTGCAACTAAAAAGTTTTGAGAAACTTTACGACCTTTTTCTTCATCTTCGGTAGGTGCTTCATAGGTAATTTTAACTTTGTACCAATAATCTGCATCGTCATATGCAAAAATGTCATGAATCTCTGTACGAGCAATACCGACTACATTAAATTCTCCACGAATCACATTTCCCAACTCTTCATAAATTCTTGCTTCAGCATCTGTAAAGGTAAGTGCTGCCAACAAGTATGGCTCTGAAACTCTTTTAAATTGACCGTTATCAAGTTGTTTTGTATATTTTACTTTAACTGTAAACCAATTATTCATTATTCATTTTTTTTAAGAATACGAAGATATATAAGTATGTTCTTGAATTGGATAAAAAAATATTTTTTTTGGTCTTAAATATCTTCATCAATTTCAAACTCGATTTAGGTGGAAAAAATCTTACCATTTTTGAGCACGAGTACAGACCTATTAAATAATTTTACGAGAATTACATCGCCATAGATTTCATATTCGGAATTGGATTGATTTGTAATTTCTTGAATTTTCCCATTTACCAAAGCGCTTACTCCTCCTATTATATTTCTGAATACCAAAATATTGTTTTTAATGAGGTAATCCTCAGGTTGATAATTCGATACTTGAATTTTAACATCATCTTGATAAGCAAACACAAAAGAATTCTCCTTCCAAACCAACAAATCATCTTTAACTTCCCAAAATGATGCTGAAAAATTAGACAATTGTTCTTTTTTACCATCTTTACACCATATGAGATTCCCATTGAGATCTTCATATGCAATAAAGCCTCTGCCTGCTTTGTATTTATTCATAAAGAAAGGCTCGACATCGAGAAAATTTCCTTTTTCAAAAAGCGCAAAAGTTCTAGTCGTAGGATCATTAAAGCACAGTATATCGCACCCTACCTTAAAATCTATATTTCCATTCCAAACCCCTAAATCGTAAATTTGTCCTTGCCAAAAGATTTTATAAAAATCGCCATTGTCCTTGAAAGCAATAAT